>QHXC01000640.1 GCA_003222815.1 Acidobacteriota bacterium
CGTAGACGGCGTCGTAAAGGGAGGTCTCTCGATATGCCGGGATGCGCATACGGCGTAGACCGTCGTACAGTTCCGATTTGTTCTTGGTGAAGTCTGTCAGGATCTCCGGACGAATATCGAAGGCCACCAGGGCCGCCCAATCGTCGGGCCGGAGGCTGTTGATGAATCCAGCAGCAGGTCCCACAACGTCGTCGTAGTAGTACCCAAACGTATCGCTGAACTCAGCCAGAATCACGACAGTCAGCGGCGCGTCCGTAGGGCTGAAATTCGTGATCGTCTGTTCAACGTCATCATCAAATACCTTGAAGTGTTGCTTCTCCAGGCCTCCGATCGGATTGCCGCTATTGTCGGTCACAACAACGTCGAAGGTGACGAGATCGACGTCGATTGAGAGTGATACCGGTGGTCCCTGCGCGTCTGCTTTATCTCCCTTGGGAGGAGCGTTCTTGTCGCCGGCACTCGGCGGAAGTGGAACTTTGCTTCCGACATCCTTTTTCGGGCCCTGTGCCATCGACATTCCAGCCGCAAGCACTACAGCCATTACCAGGACGAGCAAATGTTTTGCTGTCATTGATTGATTCTCCGTACTCAGCCTAACTGAGCACCCCTCTGCGGCGCAAGATTTTGATCTGCCGCTTCCAGGTCTGATTAATGCCAATTTCCATAAGCGGCGTCTCAGCCGGCAGCTCCCGAATCAAGCGCCCTGCGGTCTTGTGGTATGTGAGCAAGGGTGCAACCAAAACCAGGACCGCCGGCTCATTCCGTAACGTGCAGCCGCTAAAGTAGCCCTTTCTTGAGAAGTCGCCGACTTTCCGATGCCGCTCGACCGCGATCCAGTAATCGAGCGCCTGGAACGGAAGGTCCGGGTCCGCTGCCGCCTTGATTTCGATCACCACCAGCCGGCCTTCATTCGTTATCGTCAGCAAGTCGATAATGTTTCGTTCCTCACCCACGAAGCTCGGAACCTGAGGATAGATATGCCGAACGTCAATGGACGGGAGCACCCGGCGCATTTCGCTGATGAGATTCGACTCCAGCCATCGCTCCTCGTGAGCGCGCGCCAGCGGATGGCGGCTTCCATAGCGGCGGACTGCATCCAGGTCCTGGATTACCCGCTCAATCGGCTCGCCCAACGGATACGTGGTGCCTTTCTCCGATACCTGCGCCACTTCAATACCACGAAGACGGATCGATATGGCCCTTCCAGCAATGTTGGGCACCGCCTGTAACAGCTCAGGCGCGAGCGCGCAAATTCGTGAGACCTCCGTTCCGGCGTCGTCTGGTGGAGCGAAGTCTTGTACATGCGTTTCCGGCTCGGCCGTGGTCTCTTCGAATGATGCGATCGCGTCTCCGTCCCACTGGAGCCACTGGAATGTCTTGCGAAGATGCGGCATCACCCGGAGGCGTGCCGAAATGGCCTGTTCTCGCCCACGCGGAACCACGATCACGACGCTGCACCGGATCAACGGCGCCCAAAGGAGGGCCGCGCGCATGATGCCGTTGATCACGGCGGACGGTTCGTCGGGGTCGACCGCTATTACCGCGTGCCGTCCGACGAGGAATCTAGGATACGCCCCACCGATTCCGTGACGACGATCGGAAAAGAGAATTTGCCGCTCAACTTTCCGCACACCGAAATAGGCGCACATTGCGCGCCCAATCTGCGCCTGAAAAGTGCGCCGCCTTCGCCGAAGGTCGATCGTGGACGGCAACCGATCCCCGGGATAAAGAGTAATCACATCCGTCTGAGAACGAAACTTCGCTCGGGCTCGAATTCGAACGACGCTCGGTCGCAGCCACTGGAGATCGAGAATCTCTCGCGAATAGCGGCCGAGCCGAATGTTTGAATCCTCAAGCGATATCTCGGAAGAAGGCAGGGCCAGAAACTCCAGCCCATTCAGGGATACAGTCCAGGTGGGTTCCAGCGCCAGAAGAATTTTTAAATCCTCGGTCTCCACCGGTGGATTATAGTAAGAAATCGGGATAGCCGCGAATTACGCCGACTACGGCTCGGGGGGTTGAACTGTAGCGGCGCATCCGAAGTCAAGCCGCTCCGCAGCTCTAAAACCACATGATTTCCGTCTTTATTGTCTCTGCGGTCCGCACAGCTATTGGCAAGTTTGGAGGTTCGCTCTCGTCTCTGACTGCGGCAGATCTCGGGGTTGTCGCTGTAAAGGAGGCGCTGCGCCGTGCCAATGTGGACCCTGCGGCGCGTTCCGCAGGAGATCTCTGCATATACGGTCAATAAGGCGTGTGGCTCGGGTTTAAAAGCGATCATCCTGGGCTATCAGGAGGTCCTGCTCGGTAACGCGAATATTATCGTTGCCGGCGGGACCGAATCCATGAGTCGTGTGCCGTACATTGTAGAGCAAGCCCGATGGGGTCTGCGGATGGGCAATCACGAGTTTGTTGACGGCATGTATCGTGACGGCTTCTTCTGCCCCCTATCGGAAATGGCCATGGGCGAGACCGCGGAGAACCTTGCGAGTATTCACAAAATCTCACGTGACGAGCAGGATGAATATGCGTTGCGCAGTCAGCATCGCGCCGCAACTGCCGCTCGATCCAGGCGCTTTGCCGAAGAGCTGGTACCGGTTGTGATTGCGGCAAAGAAGGGGGAAGCCCGCAACCTGGACTTCGATGAGCATGTCCGGATGGATGCGTCCATCGAGGATCTGAAGAAGCTACCGCCAGTCTTTTCAAAAACCGGAACCGTCACCGCGGGAAATTCGTCCGGAATCACCGACGGCGCGGCCGCCACAGTTCTCGTGTCCGAGCAAGAAGCCAGGCTTCGGAACCTGAAACCGCTTGCGCGCATCCTGGATTACGCAGTCGCCGGTGTAGATCCGAAGATCATGGGAATTGGACCGGTGCCGGCGATCCGGAAATTGCTGTCGAAGACGGGAATGAAATTCGAGGATTTCGGGCTTGTGGAACTAAACGAGGCGTTCGCCGCACAGGTGCTCGCTTGCTTACGCGAAATTCCTATAGACCCGGAAACGATCAATGTGAACGGAGGCGCGATCGCTTTAGGTCATCCCATCGGATGCACGGGTGCGCGAATTGTAACAACTCTTGTGCACGAAATGCACAAGCGGAAGGTCCGATTTGGACTGGCGACGCTTTGCATCAGTGGCGGTATGGGAATCGCCCTTGGAATCGAGAGAGTATGAGTTTCATCCTAAGTGCATTTTTGATCTTCTGGCTTCAGACGCCTGGCGCCGCAGTTGTCGTCGGTCTTGATGATGGGCAAACACTTGTTGTCGAGAACCCCGAGTTTTCCGGTTTTATCGAAGGCCGCAGTCGTGAGGCTGTCCTGGTCTACCGAAAGGAGAAATTTCATGGCGAGATCCCGGTGAACACGATTTCGCGCATCGATTTCAGCAAATACAAAAAGGGCAAGCCCTTTCCGCTCATGGTCACATTGAAGAATGGACAGAAGCTTGAAGTTCAATCCGAACGGAGAGACTTTGTAGTGGTGAAAGGGAAAACCGATTTCGGAATCGTTACTATCAAACATCCGGATCCACTGTCGTCCCCACTGAAACTCAGCACCAAAAAGCCGAACCGCAAAGACGATCTGACCATCCAGTATCTGGAATTCCCCGCATCCTGAGAGTATCCTCAAAACCGGAGGAATGGGTGAGCGGTTGAAACCGGTGGTCTTGAAAACCACTGTACCCGGAAGGGTACCGGGGGTTCGAATCCCTCTTCCTCCGTTCTCCATCAACCA
>QHXC01000467.1 GCA_003222815.1 Acidobacteriota bacterium
GAAGACCTTTCCCTCTTGCCCAGCGGGGCGCGAATCCCGGCGGGCGAGACCTGGGCGGGCTCACCCGCGCGGCCCGTCCCGAACCCCAACCCGGTAACCGCTCCGCGGCCTGTGCGCGGGCGGCTCCGCCGCGTTGCGACTGCGATGATGTACGCCGCACTGGTCCTCGTCATTCCGGTCTTACTTATGGGCGCTCTCGTGCCGGGGATAGGCATCCTGATGCACATCGACCCTGTCGCGCACGTGTTCCTCTACTTGGCAGCAGCGCCGATCGTTGGCGCGTCATTTGTCCTTCTCATCACGGCGGAGGTGGTTGTCCTCAAGTGGCTCCTGGTTGGCCGCATCCGCCCTGGGACGTACGCGGTGCATGGCGGGTTTTATGTGAGGAACTGGATGGTAGACCAACTCCTCTCGCTCAGCCTCCACACGGTCGCACCGCTTCGAGCGACGCTCTATGTCGCGCCGTGGTACCGCGCGCTCGGCGCGAAGCTCGGGCGTCTCGTTGAGCTTTCGACAGCCACCTCGATGACGCCCGACCTGCTTGAGATCGGGGACGGGGGCACGGTCGCCGATGAGGCGTCGCTCGGCGCAGGCCGCATCGAGGGCGGCTGGCTGACGGTAGCGCGAACCCGCCTGGGCCGCCGCGCCTTTGTTGGCAACAGCGCCGTGGTTCCGGGGGGCGTAGAGCTCGGCGACGGATCGCTCGTGGGTGTCCTCTCGCTCGCTCCAGCGCTCAACAGCGAGAGTGCGAAGCCCGGCGCCACGTGGCTCGGCTCGCCCCCGTTGCTTCTTCCGCGTCGCGAGGCCAGCACCGGCTTCAAGGAAGAGAGAACTTATAATCCGCCGCGAAAGCTCGTGCTCACGCGCGCTGCCGTCGAAATCCTGCGCGTCACGCTGCCACCGGCTGGGTTCATTCTCGTCACGGCCACCGTGGTCACGGCCGCGCTCGGGCTTTGGCACAGCATCGGTCTCGGCGCCATGCTGGGCCTGCTGCCGCTGGTTTACGGGGCCTGCTGCGGCATGGTGATCGCTGCGGTCGCGCTCGCGAAGTGGCTGGCCATAGGGCGTTACCGGCCCTTTGTGCGCCCGCTCTGGAGCGCGTTCATCTGGCGGCTGGAGTTCGTGAACGCGCTCTACGAGTTCCTTGCGACACCGCTGGCGCTCGCGGCGCTTCAGGGCACGCCTCTGCTTCCCTGGTACTTCCGGCTGCTCGGGGCGCGGGTCGGCCGTGGCGTCTATACACACACGACCGGCCTGCTCGAGTGGGACCTCGTCGAGATCGGCGACCGGGCGGCCCTGAACGACGACTGCGTCCTGCAAACGCATCTCTTCGAGGACCGGGTGTTGAAGGCCTCCCGTCTCCGCATCGGCGCGGACTCGGTGGTTGGGGCGACTTCCGTCGTCCTTTACGACTCGAAGGTGGAGGATGGCGCGCGGCTTGACGCCCTCTCGCTCCTCATGAAAGGGGAGACGCTCCCTGCAGGCACGGCGTGGGCCGGGATCCCGGCAGAGTGGCGGGGCGGGTCCGTGCGCGAACGCCGTTCGAGGCGATCGCCGATGGCTTGGCATGCGCGAAAGATCATGAGCTTACATAAGCCCGTTCGGATCGCCGCACATCTGATCAGGCTCGACGGCTACCTCGACGACGCGGGTTCCTATGCCACGCGACCCGGCGCTGATCGTGCAGCAGAAGTCCAATCTGTACCGCAGCGCGACGCATTCCTGGCCGCGCGAAAGTTGCTGCTCAAGTTGCTTGCCGCGCAGCTTGGCTGCCCACCAGCAGCCGTTCCTATCTGCCGAGGACCACATGGAAAACCGTGGCTGGCATTTGGGAATACCGAATTCAGCCTGTCGCACCGCGATCGCTGGTGTGCCGTGGCTCTTTCGGCCGACGCTCCGGTGGGCATTGATGTCGAGCCGATTCGCACGCTGCCTGGCATGGCGGAGGTGGTGGCAGAGTTCTTCCCATTGGCCGCCCGCGCCGCCTTCGCTTCCGCACCGCCTGAGGAGCAGGAAATCGTGTTTTTTCGTTGGTGGACGCGCATCGAGGCTGCAGTAAAGGTCTCCGGAAGGGGGCTGGATGCGGCCCTTTCCTGCGTCAACGACGTTACATGCCAATCGTTCGAGGCAGTGCCCGGCCTGGCGGTCGCTGTCGCGGCCGAGGGCGAAGGTCCTCTCATCGTCGATTGGCAGGTCGATCGTAATTTAAGTTGGCTGGAACCTGAACAGCGGCGTCTTTACGTAGCCTCCTCACGGCTTGTGTGTCAAAAGACCGGGTAGTCCATTTCGAAAACGTTGTTCCAGCGACAGGCCGAAGGTGTACCAACTATAACTGGCCGGTGGGCCCGACGCTAAGAAAGGACTTTGGCTTTGCCGCGTGGACTTGTCAAGAACCGAGAAGCCGCGTCATGCGCCAAAGATGGATGGCTTGAACGATCAGTTGCAGCGAGAGAGCTGCCGCAACTGCTAAAGGAAGGCCAAGCCGTCCGAGACCCAACGCAAACACAAAACAGAAGAGCGCGAAGCTGTTGAGTGCCGAAAGGAAGCCTTGAAAGTAAGCGACGACCGCGTCGGGTCCGCTCTCCACATGGGTAAAGGCCGCGATGATCGCAGTCGCGATCGGAAACGGAGTGAGGAAACCGGTCAGGCTGGGTCCCAGCCGATCCGCCAGCGACGTCAACGCAAAGACGAGAAAGGCCGCTGCGAGCATACGCATGAGCAGATCTCTCGCTGCATTTCCGGCTGCACCAGATATGGGTTGGCGCGAAGGAAGGGCCTTTTCCGCGATCGCGAAACTTGCCAAAGCAAGCACGAGGCTGACGATCAAGCTCGGCTGGACCTGATAGAGGGCGAGTGTTACTCCCGCAAACGCCAGCCAGCCCAGAGTGATGCTCACCGGCCACGTCACGCGGCGGCAACTCCATGCGTAAGCCACGGAATGGGCCGCAACTGCGACCAGACCAGCCAGCGTCGTTTGAGCCGCCCGGGCCGCAAACCCGTTTCCTTGCTCGATGGCGTAGAAGCAAAGTGTTGGGCCGGCCACAACAGGAAGAGCCGTTAACCATCCACCAATTCGAGGACCCCATCGCCGGCCTGCTATCGTGACACTAGCGACCAGAGCTGGCACTAATACGATTTTCAGAAGCAGAAACATTGGGTGTCCAACGTGATGCGATCAACCCTTCAAAGTGGCGCCACCGCGTAGCCAGAGCGGATTTGCCTCCGCCGGCATTGCCGTGATCGCCACCTTACTCACCGGGGCCTCAATGCACGGGTTGAAAAAGCTGGTTCGAGTAAGGATTTGCAGTCGGTCGAGTAACCGCGTTGAAGCCGAAATTGGTTGCCTGGTGGCAAGAGTTACAGGCATCCGTCAGCTCGTCGAATGCTTTGATGAATCGTTGCTGGTCTTGGGCGCCAACCGCCTCCTCAAGCTGGTGAATGGGAGACGTCATGATCTTCGTAATCAGTTGCGGGATCGGGAGCGGGGCATCCTTGTGAGTTGGGTGAAACGTGGCCGCGTCTTCCAAGCCCTCATTAAGCTCATCCAATTCGTACCTTGCCAAGGGCCAGTTTGCGCCCTGTCCGGCAAACCACAGTTTGGCATGGCGCATTTGCGTCAATGTCATGATCTCGCCTAAGCCGGGAGTGAACGACGGCTGTGCGGGCTGACGATTGCAGCCTGAAGAAATACTTAAAAGAAAAATGTAGAAACCTAGCGTGACGACTTTTCGAAACATGGCTCTCTCCATTGTGTAGCCCTGTACGGCCCAGCATAAGGACTCCCCGGCATCACGGGCAAATGTTGCTTCCGTGAGAATCAGGATACGGTGGTCAATTTAGCACCGAAAGGCGGGCTGAACTTACATTCTTGTGTTTGCTTCTTACAAACGCGGCAGCGATCGCAGACAACCGTCGCTTCCGGTGCAGACCCTCATTTTGGGTAATCCAGTTCACACGGGGAATTCCGACCATAACTTTTGGATACAGGAGAATGCCTCCACGGTATAGTGGCGGGCCGTCTGAAGAAGCGGTCGAAGGAGCAAAGTCTTTATGCGCTATATGATTGTTTGGCTTTTGGGTCTCATTATAGTTGCGCCAGTGCTGCTGGCGGCCGATACCGATGAACAGGAACGGCTCGCGAATAGCGCTGAGGTGATGGAAGAAATCCTGAAGATTCCTGACGGGCTGCCGAAGGAGCTGCTGAACAAGGCCGAGTGTGTGGTGGTTATGCCGTCCGTGAAGAAATTTGCTCTCGGCATTGGCGGTAGTTATGGGCGAGGGGCTCTGGTCTGCCGGACCGGAAGTAACTTCACCGGTCCTTGGGGTGCGCCAGCAATGTATCGGCTGGAGGGAGCCAGCATCGGCTTCCAACTCGGAGGCCAGGCGACCGATTTCCTCCTCCTGGTCATGAACCCCAAGGGGATAGAGTCGTTGCTGCGGAGCAAAGTAAAGCTGGGCGCCGATGCCGCGGTCGCGGCGGGGCCCAAGGGACGTGCGGCCATGGCTGCCACTGACGCCTACATGCGCGCTGAAATCCTCACCTATTCCCGTTCGCGCGGCCTCTTTGCCGGTGTCTCGCTGGAAGGCTCCACGCTGCGCCAGGACAACAACGCCAATGAAAAACTTTATGGACAGAAGATCCCGGCTCGGGACATCGTGAGGGGCGGCAAGGGGGCCGGAGGTCAGCGTCTGGTCAGTGTGTTGCAAAAAGCGTCGCCGAACAATGGGTCTGAACCCTCTTCGTTGAATAGATAGTCGCGCGTGTTGCAAGCTACGCGGATCGAAAATCTCACGCGATGCCCAATTGCCCAGGAAAACAAACTCGCGGCGTAGCTCACAACTGCTTCACGATTTCCTCCACACGGCGCGCGGCTTCTTCGTAACTCATCGTGGCCGGGAACTCCAGAGGGCGGCCAATGGCGACGTGGACAGGGCCGCGCCGGGGCCAGGAGTCGTGGACGGAATAGATTTCGTACAAGCCGGAGAGGCGGATAGGCACGATAGGAACACGAAGGCGAATGGCCATCATGCCTGTACCGGGGCGGAATGAGTGGATTTTTCCGTCAGTCGTGCGATGACCTTCAGGGAAAACAACAGGGCAGTAACCGCGGCTGACCAGATCGCCCGTGTACTTGAGCGCGCGTCTGGCGCCGGACATTTGCTGTGGCAACGGGTACGCATTGAAAATCGCGCAGGCCAGAAAGTACGCGAGGCCCGCGCTTAGTACTTCCCTCCCGGAGAATCGCTGCGGTTCGAAATAGGCACGGAAGTGATCCTTCATCATTGCGGGTGCGAGCCGTTGGCGCCAACCGAACGGGAGTGCCGTGTAAATCGCCGGGACATCGAGATAGCTCGTGTGGTTGGCGGCGAAGATGACCGGCGGCTCGAGACCAGAGAGATTTTCCAAACCCGTCACCGTGAGGGTAAGCAAGTTTCGAAACAGCGGTAAAACGACAGCGTGCTGGAACGCCCCGCGGAACCCGCGCACAGGCGCCGAACGAGCCCACTCCGAAAGCGGAGCTTCTCGACCAGCCGCGGCCGCCGCGATCTGCGGCTGACGCAGCCATTCTTCGAGCTCGCGGCCGGATGCAAGTTTTGAGAAGGCCTCTTCATCCAACTCCACCTGGTACTGATCTTCAAGTTGAGAAAGCAGCTCTACCCGCTCGAGAGACGACATGGCGCCTAAATCCACTTCGGAGCGCTGCGTCTTCTCCATTGGCGTCCCGAGTTGACGCGCCACCTCATGTCTCTTTACTTTGAAAGTGGAGGGAGTGCGTGGGAAATCATCGGCCGGCCAGATGGACCAGCCGCGAATTCGCTGATGTGTTTCGAGGCGCTCATTGGCGCGGCGAATCAGGGCTTGAACATCGGTTGACGGATCTTTCAGGATGAGGACGGCGTGGACATGCTCGCCGCCATCTCTTCGAACGCCGATGACCGCGCTTCCCCGAATTTCCTGGAATTGATGGAGGACTCTTTCGACGTCCTCGGGGTGGACGTTCAATCCTTCAGGCGTGACGATCATGTCCTTCTTGCGGCCGCGATAGTAGAGGCGGCGTTCGGCATCGATCTCACCGAGGTCGCCTGTGTGCAGCCAACCGCCACCCGTCGTTGTCACACTTTCGCCGCGGACCAGAATCTCGCCGTCCGGCGCGATCCTCACGTCCTGGCCTTCGACCACTTTGCCGAGAGATCCCCGCCGCGTATTAAAGGGATGATTCACGGCCACGACCGGGCTGGCTTCAGTCAAGCCGTAGCCCTGGATTACCAGGAAACCTAGGCGGGACCAGAAGTCTTCCAGGTCGGGATCAACTCGGGCGCCGCCGGCGACGAACGCCCAAAATTTCCAGCCGAAGCGGGAGTGGATACGGCGGTAGCGCCACCAGCGGCGGGCTACTCCGACCCAGCCATACCCATGCGTCGCTCCATCGCGTGCGGGACGGAACTGGCGCTCGACCTCATTCTTCAGGTTTTCGAGGATGCGCGGAACGGAAACAATGACGGAAATACGGTCTGAGTGCACCATCTGAATCAGCCGGCCCGGGTGAGTCTCGCTAGTGAAGGCGACGGAGCCTCCAAGCAAAACAGGAATATATAAGCCTAGCGATTGTCCGAACATGTGACTTAGCGGAAGAAGGTCGAGAATTCGGACCGGCTGGAATGGTCGAGCCCACCTTTTGTATTTCGCGATCTCTCTGGCGAATGGACGCAGGTTGGCGCAAATGTTCCGATGACGGTGCACGACGCCCTTCGGTTCGCCCGTCGTTCCCGATGTATAGACGATTTCGACGACGTCATCCGGGGCGATCGCGCTGGGTTCGAAAAGTCCCGCAGGCGGGAGACTTCCCAGCAGATCCAGCATGGCAGAATCGATGACAAGTTTCGGTTTGGATTCTGCCTGAATGCGACCAACCAGATCCGCCGAGAATCGATAATCCACGGGCACTGCCTGAATTCCGCGAGCCACGCATGCCCAGAACACAGCGACCCATTCCAGACGATTCTCCGCCCAGATTAATACCCGGTCGCCTTTGCCGGCTCCGCGCTGATCGAGGTACGCCACGATCGCCGCGATCAAGTGATGCAGTTCGGAGTAAGTGGCGACCCACGTTCGCAGTCCATTGGACGACCGGACTGCTTCACTGTTGCCGAGGCGCGCGATTTCGGGTAGAAATTCAAGAAGGGTCTGCATTTGCGAAGACTATTCTTCTCATGTTCTTTCTCAAAGCTCGTCTATTTCTTCGAGGGTTTCTTTAATTCAAGCCAACAGGAGCCGTAAAAGTATGCTTGTGAGAACTTCGAGAATTTCCACCATTTTAGCGCTGACTCTAGCGCTTGCGCTTTCCGCGCACGCAGACAGCCGCACTCAGCTAAAGCCGGGTTGGAATCTTTTTTCTCCCGAGCAGGACGTTGATATGGGAAGAGAGGTTGCGAAGCAGGCGGACAGAGAATTGTCGATTCTCAATGACCGGCAGGCGACCACATACATCGATGCCCTCGGAAAGCAATTGGCTGCTCACGCACCGGGGGGCGAGAAATATCCGTTTCAGTTCAAGATCGTCAATGACAAGGCCATTAATGCGTTCGCGTTGCCCGGCGGATTCGTTTACATCAATCGCGGCGCAATCGAAGCTGCGGACAATGAGGCACAAATTGCCGGCGTGATGGCCCATGAGATCGGACACGTTGTTCTGCGGCATGGGACCAATCAGGTATCGAAGGCTTACCTCGCGCAAGCTCCGCTTTCGATCCTGGGCGGAGTTCTTGGCAGCAATTCTGTCGGCTCCGTCCTGGCACAACTTGGAGTCGGATTCGCTGCCAACTCGATCCTCCTGAAATATTCGCGTGATGCCGAACGGCAAGCGGATCTGATGGGCACGCAGACCCTCTACGATACGGGCTACGACCCAAAGGCAATGGTCCAATTCTTCGAAAAAATCCAGGCGGAGAGCAAAGGACGCGCCAGCGAATTTTTCAGCGACCATCCGAATCCAGAAAATCGCATCTCCTCGGTGCAGCATGAGATCGAAAAACTTGGAGGGATGCCTCCCCGCGCTCGCTCGGATTCGCCGGATTTCCACGAGATCAAAAACAAATTGGCAGGAATGCCGGCTCCGCCGAAGGCAGGTACGAAAGCGGCGACGAACGGCCGTCCGTCCGACAACCGGAACGGGAAACCGGATCTGCCCTCGACCCGCTACACCACTTATAACGGCCGTGATCTGCAGTTCAGGTATCCCGACAACTGGCATCAATACGGTCAGGGAAGCGCCATGACGCTCGCGCCTGACGGCGGCATCATCAACAACGGTGCGCTTGCCTATGGAATGATGATCGCGACGTTCGAACCGCACTATGACCGGCAAGGGCAGATCTCTTTGGAAGAAGCTACCGATCAACTTGTGGACGAGCTGCGCCGATCGAATCCAAACATGCGGGTCATGCGCAGCCATGAGCGGACCCGAGTCGGCCGTGAACGTGGTCTTTCCACCGAGCTTTCGAATGATTCACCGGCCGGCGGCCGCGAAACCGATTGGATTGTGACCGTCCTGCGGCCCGATGGCATGCTCTACTACTTCGTCGGGGTCGCGCCGAATCGTGAATTCAGCAGTTACAATCGGGCTTTCGAAGACGTTATCGACAGTGTCAGAATCAAGTAGCCGATAGGGTCTAGCCGCGAATTGCGCGAATGACACGAATGGGCCGCTGCGATTGCCGTGACTCCCAACGGCAGGAATTGTGTGCGGCCCATTCGTGTCATTCGCGCAATTCGCGGCTCAAAAATTTGACCCGCCAAAATCCTTTTGTGTGAATTTCGTCCCGTTTGTGCCTAAAATGCCTCCGACTACCCGTAACCCCAGAGCCATTTATTCCGGAGGGATTCTTATGGAATGGAGAGAACTGGAGAAGATGACCGTCCTCAAACTGCGGGAAGAAGCCCTGAAGTTTCCGGAGATCGAGGCCGTTCACGGAAAGAACAAAGAACAATTGATGGACGAAATGGCCCGTATTTTGGGGATTGAAAAACCCCATATGCGGTTCGCAGAAAAGGTCGTCCACACGAAATCTGATCTAAAGCACAAAATCCAGGAGCTGAAGGCGGAACGTGAGAGACTGCTTCAAGCGCACGATCACAAGAAGCTGCACGAGGTGCGCCGCCAGATGCACGAACTGAAGCATACGATTCGCAGGATCGAGGCGAAAGCCGCGCACGGATAAACGGATTCCCCTCCTTGCAGAGCTTGCAGAGGAGGGGTGGCTGCGCCATCAGGAAAATCGTGCGAAGCGCCGCAGACGGGGTGGGTCAGTCCTCGGAGCGTGTTTGGAATCCGTTTCGAAACAATGGCGCGTCCATCCCTCCTTTCCACGCTTTCCACGGAGGGGAAATCTGTGTTCATCATGCCCAGCGAGACCCTTCACATCACGGTATACCGCCACTCGGTCTTTTATAGCCCGCTGATCGCGACTATTGCTGCGGGGTTCCTGAGGGAGGAAGGTCTGGACGCAACCTACTTTCCGAAACCGAGAGAACGCAATCAATACGAAATGTTTCGGCTGGGGGAAATCGACATCATGCAGGCGGCGGTCTCCACAAGCTGGGATCCGCTGTCCAAGGGCATTCGCGATATTCCGTTGCATTTCGCGCAGATCAATCAGCGAGACGGCTTCTTCATTGCGGGCCGTCCAACCGGGAGGCCTTTCGAGTGGAAACAGCTGGAGGGCGCCAGGCTTCTGGCCGATCACGCCCAGCAGCCGTTTGCGATGTTGAAATACGGTTTGCATCTCAAGCGTGTGGATTGGAATCGCGTTCAGATGATCAATGCCGGTTCGCCTGAGGAAATGGATGCAGCGTTTCGCGCGGGGACAGGTGATTTCGTCCACTTGCAGGGCCCGGCCCCACAGCAGTTGGAAAAGGATGGCATCGGCAAGATTGTAGCTGCGCTCGGAGAAGTTATTCCTCCCGTCGCATTCAGCAGTCTGATGGCAATGCGTGATTTTATGGATACCGCGAAGGCGAAGGCCTTCATGCGCGCGTATCGCCGCGCTCTTCGCTTTGTCATTGAATCGCCGGCCGACAGAGTCGCGGAAGTGGAGGTCGACTTTTTCCCTGGCGTTTCAAGAGATGTCCTGGCCGCCTCCATCTCTCGATATCAGAAGCTGGGCAACTGGCGTTTGGATCCGGCGATCACACGCGAACAATATGAAGTCGCTCTTGATGTCTTTCTGCATGCCGGCATATTCAAGGAGCGATTCCCGTTTGAGGATGTGGTTGTTCCACCACCGGCTTGATCTTCTGTTCATCCTGCCGTAGGCTGCTGTTCACGCTCAAAGGGAGGTTTTTATGTATGCGATGCTCTTGGCGCTTTTGATGCTGTTGTCTGGATGTTCGGCAGCGACGCCCACCGGACCGGAAGCAGCGCGGGCACTAATTGATGAGTCGGCTGCAGCGATGGGCGGATGGACAGCACTGGACGCGGTGAAATCGCAGGAGATTCTCACAGGTGGCGGGGATTGGGAACCGATGCAGGCCGTCGAGCCCACTGGCGAGGCCAGAGCGATCAACACGTTTGGCCAGAGCCTCGGGGATGCCGGTATGCTGGAGTCGCTGGACACGAACGGCAAAGTTGTACGCGAACGCCTGCATCCGAGCCGTCTGGCTGCGCGCCTGCGCGATTTGCGCCGCTTGCCGATCCGTCTTCTCCATACGGCGAAAAACGCCCCCGAATTGACGCGGCTGGAAGACAAAACCGACGGCAAGACCACGCTTCACATTCTTCATTACACGGACGGGAACCAGCCCGTCGAATTGCAACTGGACAGCTTCAACAAGCTGCCCATGCGAGTCATCTATACCGAGGACGATCCCATCTATGGCGATACCTTGAACGAGCTTGCATTCCAGGATTGGAGAGACTACGACGGCATTCGGCTGCCCCAGGCTCAGGCGGTTTTTCTGAATGGGAACAAAATTCGCGAAGAACGCGTACGTACGCTCATCCAGAACCCGAAGTTGGACGAGGCGGGTTTGGCGATTCCTGATGAAGTCCGCTCTCAACCCGAAAACGGCGAGCGCATCGTTTCGCAGTGGCCGCTTCGCCGGGTCGTGATGGGAGTGGGCTACCAGGACTTCGGCCGCGAGCAAAAGGTCGAATTTGTTGAAGTCGCTAAGGGCGTGTATCACGTCAAGGGCAGCAGCCATCACAGTATGGCGATCGAGATGAAGGACCACCTCATCGTTGTCGAAGCCCCACTCTACGAAGAACGATCGGCCGCGGTGATGAAAGCGCTCGAAGAGAAGTTTCCGGGTAAACCCATCAAGTATGTTGTCGTGACCCACTTCCACATCGATCATTCGGGAGGCATCCGCGCCTACGCCGCAAAGGGCGCCACCATTGTGGCCCACGAATCCATCCTGCCCTTTCTGAAGGGTGTTCTGGCGCGGCCGAAGACCATACGGCCGGATTCGCTCGCAAAGGCCGGCAACGTCACGCCCAATATCGAAGGGGTAAGTGATATGAAATCACTTACCGACGGCGAACGTACCGTCGAGCTGCGGCAGATATCCAATCCGCATTCGACAGCCATGCTCGTGGCATATCTGCCGGCACAGAGGGTTCTGTTTGTGAGTGATCTTTTCACGCCCGGCACCCCGGTTGATGCGACCAATACCAGCGGCATTGCCAATGCGAATGCGCTGTATACGGCGCTGACCGGTGCGAAGCTTCCCGTGGACCGCATCGTTGGCGGTCACGGGGATATCGCGCGCTTCCAAGAGTTGGAAAAGGTCAGCGCGCTAGCAGCAAAAGCGGGATCATGAGAGATGATTGCGCACTGTCGTAATTCACAACGTTTTTAGTCGCGCAATCCGCGGCTTGGATCTCAAAAGGAGTTTAAATGGCAAAGGTTCTACTCGGCATCGTCGGCGCGATTGTACTGGTTGCGATCGTGCTCGGCCTCACGGTCAGCGGCGCCTACAATTCTCTAGTGCGGCTGGACCAGGGGACACAGGCACAGTGGGCCCAGGTTGAGAACGTATATCAGCGCCGTACCGATCTGGTGCCGAATCTTGTAGCGACCGTGAAGGGTGCTGCCAACTTTGAAAAGGAAACGCTAACGGCGGTCACCGAAGCTCGCGCGCGGGTTGGGCAAGTCACATCGGCAGCGATCGGAAACATTGCGCGGGACCCCCAGGCATTCGCGCGATTTCAGCAGGCACAGGACGGGCTTTCGTCTGCGCTGTCGCGCTTGATGGTCGTTTCCGAAAGGTATCCCGAATTGAAAGCGACTGCGGGCTTTCGTGACCTTCAAGCGCAGCTTGAAGGAACAGAGAATCGGATATCCGTGGAGCGGATGCGTTTCAACGAGGCGGCGCAAGCCTTCAACACCAAACGTCAAAGCTTCCCCACAGTTTT
>QHXC01000627.1 GCA_003222815.1 Acidobacteriota bacterium
CGCATGATCGCTAACGATCGCTTCCGCCACCTTCAGCGTCGTCAACAGCCCGTCACCGGAAAGCCGGAAATCCAAAAAAATGATGTGGCCCGATGGCTCGCCGCCAAGCGGACTGCCGCTGCGCAGCATCTCCTCAAAAATGAACCTGTCTCCTACCGAGACTCTCGTTAGCGCGATCCCTTCCGCAGCCAGCATGCGCTCCAGACTGAAGTTGGTCATCAGCGTGCCAACCACCACCGGTGGGCTCAGGCGCCCGCTGCGCTTCAGCCGGCGCGCCATCATGAGAAGAACCGCATCACCATCGATCGCCCGCCCGCTGCTCGAAACAAATAGAGAGCGATCGCCGTCTCCATCGAACGCAACACCAAAATCCGCGGGCTGGCTCTTCATCACGGCCATCAGTGATTCGAGATAGACTGCGCCACAACCTGCGTTGATATTGATCCCATTCGGAGATGCATTGATTACGGTGACCTCCGCGCCAAGCCGCCTCAGCAGTTCCGGCGCCACCTCGCTCATCGCGCCATTCGCGCAATCCGTCACCACACGCAAACCATTAAGCCAGCGACCGTGGGGAAAATGTGAAAGAAGGATTTCCTGATATCGATCGGACCAGCCGGTTGAATTCGCAGCGGAGATTCGTTGGTTCGGGATTTGATCGGTGTGCTCGCGCAGATTGTCGGATTCGAGCAATTCAAAGACGCGCTTCTCAACCTCGGTCTCATCGGCATTATTAAGCTTTGTTCCGTCGGGTGCGAACACCTTGATGCCATTGTCTTCGTATGGATTGTGCGAAGCGGAAATCATCACGCCACCCGAGTAACCATTCTGCTTCGTCAGAAGTGCTATGGCCGGCGTTGGGATCACGCCCGCGTCCTGAATGGTTGCGGACGTCACGGAAACTCCTTGCTTCAGCAGGCCCAATATCCACGGGCTCGACATGCGCGTGTCCTGGCCCACGAGGATCCTTCCGCCCAGCTTCTCACCAACGGCGGTCCCGATGGCAACAACCGCATTCGAGTTCAGCGGGAATTCTCCGGCGCGCGCACGGATACCATCGGTACCGAATAGTTTTGTCGTCATGGTCTCAGTAGATGAGAGAGGCGCACCAGCGTCAAGCCTTCTTCCCTCGGAGCGGGGCACGCTTCAGCGTTCTTTCGGGAGAATCTCCACCCGGACGGCGACTGGCGCCGTCTGTTGGACACGAACCTCTGGGTCGGGAACTTCGAGTTGAACAGACTGCTCGACACGCGATTTTCGCCCGTCGACGTGAATTGCCAGCGTCGGAACAGAGTCGACCGTATTGACATGGCTTTCGGGGCCTTCCACCCGGACTTTGACCGGATTCAGCAACACACTGCCGATCTCATATCCGGTCGCAGGCTGGCCCAATATGGTTGGAACTATCGTGACCACCTTTGAAATTGTCCGCTCCAGGTTGAACCGGACGCTGGAAGGACTCACGCGAATGACCTCGGTGTCGAACGGCGCCTGCACGTTCTGCGGCGTTAGCGGAATAATTTTTTCGCCCACCTTCATCGCTCCAAGATCGATCGTCGTGGACACTTCTTTCGAGGAGACACCTTTAATCACATTCACGGAGCCGCGTACCCGCACCTGGACCGTGTTGGTTGTATCTCCCGTGATCTCCATCTGAGGTGGAATATTTCGGTATTCCAGTGGGACTTCCAGACCGATTTCCGCAGACGTTGGGCTTGCGATGGTCATCCACAACATCGTTGCAAGCAGCAGCGAAAAGACTTTCAGAAACCAATTGTGCAGGACCCAGTCCCTCAGCAATCTCATGTCACTCCAAACGATGTTCGGCTGTTTCAGCCACAACACGCGGTTCCGTACTCACCGTCCTCCGCTCGAATGCGTCACGCAGGCGGAGCCGGAGCGTATCTGGATCGAGAAAACGTTCGATTTCGCCGTGGTGAGCAAACGAGATGGCGCCGGTCTCTTCGGAGACGACTATGGCCACGGCATCCGTCTCTTCCGTTATCCCGATCGCCGCCCGATGCCGCGTGCCAAGGTCTTTACTCAATCTTGGTTTCACCGTCAGCGGCAGAAAGCAGGCGGCAGCGGCAATCCGGTCGTTTTGAACAATAACCGCTCCATCATGCAGCGGCACCGACGGATTGAAGACCGTCACGAGCAGATCGTAAGAAAGCGCCGCATCGATAGCGATGCCGCTTTCGATGTAGGTCTTCAGCCCGATATCCCGCTCAATGACGACCAAAGCCCCGGTCTGATTCGAAGCCAGCGTGGTTACGGCCAGCATGATTTCGTCGTAAAACTCATTTCTGTTGATGTTCGAGAATCCACCAAGGAAAGGCGCATTTCCGAAATGCGCAAGCGCGCGCCGGATCTCGGACTGGAAAATAACAATGATGGCAAAGACGAAATACGGAAGCATGTTCGTCAACAGCCACGAAACGGTCTCAAGCCGGATCCACCGCGAGAAATAGAAAAACACCACAACCAGCGCAAGTCCCAGCGCCATCTGGACTGCACGAGTCCCTTTGATGAACACGAGCAACTGGTAGATGAAGAACGCGACAATGAGGATGTCCAGCATTCCGGTCCAGGTCAAAGGTGGCAATGTGAGATATTCCATTAGCATTTCGTTTCAAGCAAGCAAAGTCCGAAGCCAGAATGGCAGACCGACGACTGCAGCTTCTCGCTTTCGAGTCTCACGCCCGCGCATCTTCCTTCTGGCTTCCGGCTTCCGGCTTCCGGCTTCCGAGTATTCCGTCCGTTACATCCGCAAGCACCCGCGCCTGCCTCACGTCGTGTACTCGCACGAGGTGAGCCCCATTCATGATCGCGGCAACTATCGTTGCGGCTGTCCCCCAACTTCGCGCTTCCGAGGCGTCTCTGGTGATAGAGCGGATAAATGATTTACGCGACGTGCCGACCAGTAACGGATACCCCAGTTTACTAAATTCATGAAGTCTTTTTAAAAGCATAAGACTTTCGGCAGCGTTCTTGCCAAAACCGATACCCGGATCGATCACGATGGCTGCGCCTGAAAATGGTTTCCCGGCTGCCCCGGCTGTGCATGAGTACGAGACCCGCAGCCATAGCCTGTGCGACAGCGGTTATCTCACGATCAAAGCGCAGTCCGCTGATGTCATTCACAATCTGAGCCCCGGCGTCCAGGGCTTTGCGAGCGACGTGACTGCGATAAGTGTCTATCGAAATGGGAATTCTCAGCAGAGGCGCAAGCGCTTCGATCACGGGGATAACGCGCCGCGTTTCTTCGTCTTCTGGGACAGGTTCACTGCCGGGACGTGTCGATTCACCGCCGATATCGAGGATGTCGGCACCCTCTTGTTTGATCTCTTTCCCGCGCACTATTGCCTTAGCCTGATCGAAATATTGGTCGCCATCCGAGAATGAATCCGGTGTGACGTTGAGGATGCCCATGATGGCCGTGCGAGGTCCAAGCTCAAGCGTGGCGCGAGGAAGAACCCATTTGTACTGTTGGCGCATAGCAATAGAGAAAAAGGGATTTCGGATTTCGGATTGCGCCCGCAATCCGAAATCCGAAATCCCTTTTGAGATTCCTTTACTTTTCCTTCTGCCCTACGCCGGTGACGGCTTCTCGTGCGGTGAGATGCTGGGCGCGGGCCGCACAACGCCTTTGGACGGCGCCGGCGTCGGCTTTTCGTTTTTCGGTTCCGCTTTCGACGAACGCCGGTCTTCCAGCGGCTGGCCGGCGATGAGCATCTTGATCTCAGCGGCATCCAGCGATTCGCGTTCAAGCAGCGCTTCTGCAATGCGAATCAGCGCCTCACGATTTTCCCTGAGAATCGTCTTCGCCCGCTCATATCCGTCCATCACAAATTTTCGGACTTCATCATCGATGGCAACGGCCGTGTGCTCGCTGTAATCGCGATGCTGAGCGATCTCGCGTCCGAGGAAGATCTGCTCTTCCTGTTTTCCGAACGTCAGCGGTCCAAGTGAGGACATACCGAACTGGCAAACCATTTTTCGCGCAAGCTCGGTGGCCTGCTCGATGTCGTTCCCGGCGCCGGTCGTCATCGTCTCGAGGAACAACTCCTCGGCCAGACGGCCACCCATCATGATCGCGAGCTGGCCTTCGAGGTACAGCCGGGGATAGGTATGACGATCGTCCACAGGGAGTTGCTGCGTTACACCGAGGGCCATGCCGCGCGGGATGATCGTGACCTTGTGCAAAGGATCGGCTCCTTCGACCATGGATGCAACCATCGCGTGACCCGCCTCGTGAAAGGCCGTCACGCGCTTTTCACGATCGCTGATGATCAGCGATTTGCGCGCGACGCCCATCAGGACCTTGTCCTTTGCGCTTTCAAAATCCTCGTGCGTGACCGTTTTCTGGTTCATCCGGGCAGCGTTCAACGCCGCTTCGTTGACCAGATTGGCGAGGTCGGCGCCCGAAAAGCCCGGCGTACTTCTCGCGATCACAGAGATATCGACGTCTTCCGACAAAGGGATCTTCCGAACATGAACGGCGAGGATGCCTTCGCGGCCCTTCACATCGGGTCTGGCCACAACCACGCGCCGGTCAAAGCGGCCGGGGCGGAGCAGCGCCGGATCCAGGACGTCGGGCCGGTTGGTCGCCGCAATCAGGATGACGCCTTCGTTGGATTCGAATCCGTCCATTTCCACAAGCAACTGGTTGAGGGTCTGCTCGCGCTCGTCATGTCCTCCGCCGAGGCCCGCTCCGCGATGCCGCCCAACCGCATCGATTTCATCTATAAAGATGATGCAAGGCGCGTTTTTCTTCCCCTGTTCAAACAGATCGCGAACCCGCGATGCGCCCACGCCGACGAACATTTCCACGAAATCCGATCCACTGATCGAGAAAAACGGCACATTGGCTTCGCCCGCGATCGCTCTCGCCAGAAGGGTCTTTCCGGTCCCGGGGGGGCCGACCAGCAAGACGCCCTTTGGAATGCGTCCACCGAGCTTTTGGAATTTCTGCGGTTCTTTCAGAAAATCAATAATTTCCTGTAATTCCTCTTTAGCCTCGTCGACGCCGGCAACATCCTTAAAAGTGACCTTCTTTTGATGTGCCGTCAGCAGCCGTGCCCGGCTCTTACCGAAAGAAAGCGCCTTGTTTCCGCCGCTTTGCAT
>QHXC01000468.1 GCA_003222815.1 Acidobacteriota bacterium
CAATCGTGGTGGGTTCGCGCAATCTACAGAATTTCGATGCGGCGCTGGTCATCTATACGTTCGCGGTCATCTTCATGACCTGGGGCGTGTCGTATCACTACTACGTGTGGCTGCAGAAACCGCCGACGAACGTGTACTGGCACCGGACCTGGGGATTGATACTCAAGCTGGGATTTCGCGCCATCGGAATCGTCGTCGAAAGCACAGTAACGCACATCGGGCTCCAGACGTTCATCATGAAGCGATCACGTATGCGATGGTGGATGCACCAACTGATCTTCTGGGGATGCTTGCTGGCAGTTGCGCTCACTTTCCCGTTGGTCTTCGGATGGGTTCAATTCGGATCGGCTCCCGATGATCAGATGACCTACGTCACCTACATGTTCGGCTTTCCCGTTGCCTCCTTCAAGATTCGAACCATCCTTTCCTGGCTCATCTTTCATGGCCTGGACATCGCGGCCGTCATGGTGCTGGCAGGAGTCTTCCTTTCGCTCTGGCGCCGGATGCGCGACCAGGGGGCCCAGGCCACTCAGACCTTCGGGATGGACTTCTTCCCGCTGATCCTGCTCAGCGCCATTTGCGTTACCGGCCTCGCGCTGACGGCATCCACGACGTGGCTTCGGGGAATCTACTACGACTTTCTCGCGATCATTCATGCGATTACGGTGATCACGGGACTCCTCTATCTCCCGTTTGGAAAGTTCTTCCATATCGTCCAACGTCCAGCGCAGATCGGTGTAAAGCTCTATCAGGCTGGACGATCTGAAATCAGTGTTGCGGAATCTCGGATATGACTTTTCAATGGATGGTCCAGCGGAAACCTGGCAGGACCTGTGTCCCGCCTGCAAACGGAAAGCGCTCGCCTGCGCGCAACTTAGAGTGAAGGAGGAATTGCATGGCCGTGCCGCCGAATGATGAGGCGCGTTTGATCGAGCGCTTCGGGCCGCATCCGCAGTACGAGCCTCCGGGAGGTTGGCAGGACGAGTCGCGAAGGCCTGCCGAAAAACTCGTGAAGACGCACTGCTGCTTTTGCGGTCAGCAGTGCGGTATACAGTTGAAAGTCCGCGATAACCGGGTGATTGGATTCGAGCCGTGGGAAGAATTTCCGTTCAATCGAGGCATGCTGTGTCCGAAAGGCGTCAAGCGCTACATGCAAAGCGGACACCCGGATCGACTATTGGCGCCGCTCATCCGCGAGTCCTCCGGGTTCCGCGAAGCCAATTGGGATGAAGCGCTGAATCGCGTGGCTTCGCGAATTCGAGAGATTCAGGAGCGGCACGGGCCGGATGCAGTTGCTGTCTACGGCGGGGCATCGCTCACGACTGAGAAGGCCTACCTTCTTGGAAAATTCGCCAGGGTTGCTCTTGGAACCCGGCACATCGATTACAACGGCAGACTTTGCATGGTCTCGGCGGGAGTCGCCTACAAGCTTGCTTTCGGCGTCGATCGATCGCCGAATCCGTGGAACGATATTCCACTTGCGGATGTGCTTCTCCTTGCCGGCTCCAACGTGGCGGATTGCTCTCCGATTACGACCGACTACATCTGGCGGTGCCGCGACCGCGGCGGGAAACTGATCGTGATTGATCCGCGCATGACGCCGATCACGCGGAACGCGGACCTGTATCTTCCGGTTCGCCCGGGCACGGACCTGGCGTTGTTCATGGGTATGCTGCACGTCATCCTGAGAGACGGACTGGAGAAGCGCGCTTTCATCGCCAAACACACGATCGGATTCGACGACGTGGCCGCATCCGTGAAGCCGTACGATCCGGCGACTGCGGCGCGCATCACGGGCGTTCCCCCGGAGTCCATCGAGAAAGCGGGGCGCTGGTTCGCCACATGCGAGCGCGGATTCGCGCTTCACGCGCGCGGCATCGAGCATCAATCGAAGGGTGTCGAGAACGTGCTGGCGTTGATCAACATCTGTCTCGCAACGGGCAACATCGGGCGCGAAGGCGCCGGTTGCGTGATGATTACCGGTCAAGGCAATGGGCAGGGCGGACGCGAGCACGGCCAGAAGTGTGACCAGCTTCCCGGCCAACGATCCATCACCGATCCGGAAGCGCGCAGGTACGTGGCCAGGGTGTGGGGTATCCAGCCCGAACAGATTCCGCAGGCAGGATATTCGGCCGTGGAAATCATGGAAGCGATCCATCGGGGCGAGATCAAGGCCTTGCTCTCGATCTGCTTCAATCCGCTGGTTTCTTTGCCGGATGCCAACTTCACCGCGGAAGCTCTCAAGAAACTGGAGTTCTTCTCCGTGATCGATTTCTTCATGTCCGAAACCGCACAGTATGCCGACGTCATTCTCGCCGGTAGCCTGCAGGAGGAAGAAGAAGGCGTCGTAGCAAACGTCGAAGGCCGTGTTCTCCATATTCAACAGGCCATCACGCCGCCAGGTGAAGCGCGCGTGGACTCACAGATCATCTGCGAGCTGGCACGCCGGCTCGGTCACGGCCAGCACTTTCCGTTTCAATCGCCGCGCGAAATCTTCCAGGAACTTCGCGAAGCGTCGCGCGGTGGCTGTGCGGACTACTATGGCATTACGTACGAGAAGATCGACCGGCAGATGGGAGTGTTCTGGCCTTGCCCTTCCGAAGATCATCCGGGAACACCCCGATTGTTTGAGGACGGAAAATTCTTTCATTCGGACGGCAAGGCGCATTTCATGGTGACGGAGTACCGTGAGGCCGGAGATCCGGTGAATGAAGACTACCCACTGTTCCTCACGACAGGACGAGTTGTGAGCCAGTACCTGTCCGGCACGCAGACGCGCCGGATCGGCGCCCTTGTGGATCAGTATCCTGAACCGCGACTTGAAATCCATCCGCGGCTTGCCGACGATCGCGGCATCCGCGACAAGGACTGGGTGACGGTGACCACACGCCGCGCAGAGATTACTCTCCAAGACATGGTCGTTCGAACCATCCGGCCGGACACGGTGTTTATCCCCTATCATTGGCCTGGCAGGAAGAGTGCAAACAAGCTGACGCACCGGACGCTGGATCCGCGCAGCAAGATTCCGGAGTTTAAGGTGTCGGCCTGTAACCTTCGAAAGTCGGAGGGACCACCCGAAGGGGCGTGATCATGACCGAATACGGATTCTTCATCGATCCTTCACGGTGTATCGGGTGCCAGTCATGCGTCAACGCCTGCGCGGAATGCGAAACGCACCGCGGCTATCCGATGATCCACGTGGATTTCATCGACCGCCGGAACACGATTGACACGGTCCCAATGGTCTGCATGCATTGCGACAAGCCGACTTGTGCGGAGGTGTGTCCGGCAGATGCCATCAAGAAAAATGAAGACGGTGTCGTGCAATCTTCACTGAAACCACGGTGTATCGGGTGCTCAAACTGCGTCCTTGCCTGCCCGTTCGGGGTTCCGAAAATGATGAGCGAACTTGAGCAGATGATGAAATGCGACATGTGCTACGACCGGACATCATCCGGCAAGCGGCCCATGTGTGCGACGGTCTGCCCAAGTCAGGCGCTGGCCTACGTGCCGATGGAACAGATCCTGCGTGAACGGCGCGAAAAGCCGGCAAATCTTTTCTTTTTCGGGAACGAGCCAGTCCGCACCAAAGTGTTCATGATGGTTCCACCAGACGTCGATGCCATGAGCATCGACGTCTTAGATTACATGTGGGAGCCGTGTCGATGAGGCGAGTGAATTCCAAGTCTGAATCATTATGGAGTGAGGAGTTCGCTGTCGAAGCTGCGGCCGAACAGTATGTGAGCCGCCGTCAGTTTTCGAAGTTCCTTGTGCTGACAAGCATGGGAATGTTCGTCGGCCAGATCTGGATTCTGGTTAAAAACTGGTTTCGCCCCACAACCGTGTACAAGGAGAAACCTGTTGCGCTCATCAGTGAGATTGGCATCGGGGAGGTGAAGTTATTTTCGTATCCGGAGCCGGCCGACGCATGCATCATGATCCGCACGGCCGCCGACCATTACGTGGCATACAGTCAGAAGTGCACGCATTTGTCGTGTGCGGTGTATTACGAGAAAGAAGCCAACCGGCTGGAATGCCCCTGTCACGAGGGTTATTTTTCTGTCAGCGACGGTTCGGTGCTGCAGGGACCACCGCCGCGCCCCCTGCCCACGGTTGTACTGAAGCGGGAAGGCGACAATCTGATCGCCACTGGAATCAAGCTATGAACCGCCGAGGCGGACTCACGGCCATCGATGGCGCAATGGCGCTAATCGCGCTTCTACTTGTCGTCCAGATGTGGCTGTTGACGGCGACACTCGAGGCCTATCTCTCGGGACACAGCGAGCCGATTTTCCCTGCAGCACTGATCTCGGGATTGATCTTTGTGGGATGTTTTGGCCTCTTCCTATTTATCCGACGAATTGATGCAAATGTCCGAATAACACGGCAACCCGACTGATCCGCATCAGGAAGATCCGCTCCAGAACCGCGCGTGCTTCCGATTTGCTCATTTTGTCCGTGAATCCCAGAACGCGGTTCCGCCGTGTGCCGCCCCACCACTGTCGTATCCATTGGCATCCCAAGCAACCTGCTATATCGTCTGTACTTCGGGCGGTACTCACAAAGGAAGAATAAACATTAACGGCTCGGAAGAAGGGAGTCGAGTCAGATGCCGACAGAGGCTGAAGTCATGCCGTCTGCTGAGTTCGTGCGGAGGCTTAAGGAGGAGATCGCCAGGTCTCCTCAGCAACGGGTCAACCATCCGTTTGTCCGTGCCGTATGTGAGGGCAGGGCCTCGATGGAGCAGCTTCGCCAGTGGGCGCTTCAGGATTACCAGTTCCGGCGCGCCGTGCCGCGGATCGCGATGCTGCGCTATCTGGCCTGTACGGACCCGGTGTTCCAGCCGAAGCTGTATGAGGTCGTCGCGGACGAAACGCAAGGGCTCCGGCCTGGTAGCGTGGGCCACCCTGATATGTTTGTCGAGTTCGCGGCGGCGCTTGGGTTGGCGCGGAGGGAGCTTGAGACGGCGCCGCTACGGCCGGCGACGGCGGCGCACCTGTACTATGCCGAACTCATCATCCACACGCTGCCGTGGTTTGTCGTGATGGCAGCTCAGATTGGCGCTGAGGGAACATTCTCTCCGGCGGCGGCGGCGCTCGGGCAGGCGTTTATCAAACAGTATGGCCTGAAACCCGAGTCCGTTCGCTTCTTCACCGTGCATGTTGAGGCGGATGCGGAGCATGGCTCGCTGGCCGAAGAGATTGCACGGCGCTATATCAGCTCGCCCCCGCTGCAGGCGCAGACGCGCGAGGTCACGCTCAGACGCCTGGAACTGCTCTACGACGCCTGGACCATCGATGGCTGAAGGACAGACGTAGTCTGGCCGATGCCATTCGCGGCTACTTTCGCACTTCTAACTTGCTAACGTCGTTGGAATGGGGCCGGTCTGGTGAACTTCGCTCGGTCAATTGGGACGTTCGGCCGCACATCCTTCAGCGCAACCGTGTTCTGGCCATCGGTCCAGGTCACGATTGTGCGAAACGGTAGCTTGATCCCGGCGACCTCGCGGTAGTCGCCGTAATCAATCTGCGTGGGCACGGTACCCACCGTCGTTTTGTTCCAGCGCACCAGCCGCACCAACAGGCCGGATTCATCAAAGTACAGGTTGACAGGAGTCTCCCCGGCGTTGGTGCCCTGAAGGATTTGAACCGGGCGGTCGTCAATGATAGTGCTGCCGACCTGCCACTGGCTGAAAGCCTTCTGGATCGCCGCTGGAAACGACATGATTGCCTCTAACCTGGCGCCGGCCAGATTCCCTCCGGTCAGCGTCACCAGCGGCACCGGCCTCCATTCTTCCGCGACCCAACCGTTGCGGCCGTCGTAGGTCTTGACGCCGTCTCCCGCACGCATATGGATGATCTGGCTGCGCTGGTCTGGCGTGCTGGCAAAGATCTCCACTGGGACCTCCGCACCACCGGTATTGAACCCCGAATAAATTCCTGTGGCGACAAACGTGGTGAGCCTGGTCAGCCGCTCTCTCCCGCCGAGTGCCTGGAAATATTTGTCAAACACCTGATCGGCGGATGCCTGCCGATCGAGAAAAATGATGATCGCATTGGGATCTTCTTTAAGCTCGCCGTACTGCAGGGCGAGGCTCGGCACGATCTCGGGACTGTAGTTCGCCCGGTGGCAGGTGAAGCAGGACACACGTGGCTCTCCGCGGAAGTAGGTGCGGTTGATGTTGTTCATCATCGTAATCATGCCGCGCGCCCGCTGGATCGCCGGGGTTTCGATGGCAAACGCATTACGATTGTTGCGAATTTCCGGAGAGTGGCAACTACTGCAGTCATAGCCAAGGGAGGAAGCAAACATCCCCATCGCGTCCATGAACTCGTCCACGGGAATCCCCTTGAGAACCTGGACGTTCTTGAAGACGACGTCCGACATCTGCGGGTTCTGGTCTGGCCCAGTCTGGCCGGCCGCTGCCACAAGGCCCAGCAGGAACACAGTCATCGTCACCATGGCGCCACGAATCGTTCGCCTCCATCCGAACTTCATGTCGTCTCCCTTTCGTGCGTGCATCAAGTATGGAGTTGCGTCGCCTATTTTAGCGTCGGGCCCACCGGCCAATCTTTGTTGCGTACCTGACGATTGGCGATTGCAGACTTCAAATCTGCGTGGCTTCGCCGGCTTCTTGATGGGCATTGGCCGGCCCCCCACGCCAGGCGCGATTGGGGTCTCAAGCTACTGTTTGGGAAAGCCAGGCGTTTCGGGCCCGCCTGCGATAAACAGGGGTTTGTCCGGGGTCTCGGCCTTGGCGATTCTCGCCAGGGCGCCCCTCGTCTCCACGGCCTTGCCAGCGTAAGCTTCAAAGATCACTCGCTCGCCCGCCAGGAGATCCTTCGGCCCCCAACCCTGTCGACGCACGGTGTTCGGGCTGGTCAACTCCAAGTTCCAATTGGTCACGTTACCGTTGGCACCTGTCACATCGATGTACACGCGCATATGCGGATTCATCCATTCAATCTTCGTCACCACGCCGGTCAATTTGACCTTCTTGTTGGCGTCATACTCCGTATCGAATCCGTGGTGGGCAACGACCGGAACCGCCAGGCAAAAAAAGCTGACGCCGGCCATCAGGATGCCGAGCTTCGTTCTCATAGCAACACCTCCTGAAAATGCATTCTCTTGAAAGTTGCGGGTTACGACTCCCAGGTGGAATGCGCACTCGTAACTCGTTATTTATTACTCGTACCCGTCCCCGGCACGTAGCCCCCTGCGGCGCCGACCTGATTGTTCTCGAGGCAGATGAACTCCATCAAGTCGATGTCCGGGCGCACCAGCTTGGCCGTAAACTTCAACTGAACAGGCCGCGAAAAGGCCCCGGGGTCGTCAAGGGTGAATTCATTGATGAGTGTCCCGTAATTGATGCGCGTCCACCGTTCGATGGTGTGCAGCTTCTCGGTGTGTGGGGTGCCGCGACTATCGAACCAGAACTTCTCGTTATAGCCGATAGTGTCGATAACAAGCGTGTCGCCTTCCCACCGCCCGATCGAGTGGCCCCACCAGCTCGGAAGGAGATCGTCCGGGTGCTTGCGGCCATCCATGTAGACCACCCGATGGGCGCCGGCGTCGCCGGTCTCATGCAGGATGTAGATTTGCGTGAGCCCCTTCGACGTGTAGGACATCCCGAACTTCCACGGATACGGGTTGACTCGCGGCACACTCATCGGCAAACAGGCGACATAGGGTTCATCCTCTTCCTTGCGTCTGTCCCTGAGTTCTTTCGCCCACGGCAGCAACGGAAGCTCGCCTGGCTTGAGCCCCCCTTCACTCTCGATGTCGGCATTCGAGCCGCCGCCCATCCACGGGCCAGTCAGGTCCGGCTTACCGTCGGGCAGTCGCGGTACCGGGCCGTTGACAAGGTTCTCAGGAACCAGGGGAGTGCCGCCCACACTCACTGATCGCACCCGGTTCTGAGCATGTGACTGCACAGGCAGCGTCAGGGTCAGAACTATCATTGCTGAGATGACGAGAAGTTTTTTCATGTCAACGCTCCTTCTTCTAGTAAGAGTGCGCCGAGCGCGGGTTTCCATACCAAAGAAATTCAACTCCCCCATGCGTTCAATCCAATAATCCCTGTTCCCACCCTTAGCAGTACATGCATTAGAGAAGAATCTCCGCTCCAAAAATGCTGCGATTAATGACGTGCGGAAATTACGCCCGTTTTTCCGAGTTTGTCAAGGAATCTGTCGAGCGAGCGGGATACGACGCTGCGCTCCGCTTGCCGCAAACGAGCGTATCGGCGCCAGCCGAAGAAGGAGAAGAAGCATGAGTGCGGCATTATAATCGCGACAGAAAGGAATGCGAATCATTCATAAAACGATCCTCCCCTGGATCTTCATCATGAATAGAGGGTCAGTCTTGGTCGTCTTGATCCTGGCCTCAAGCTGTGGTCACAAAGCTCAGACAAAGCTTCCGAGTGCGTCGCCAGAACACGAATTGCTATATCGAGGGGGACTGGAAGCATTCCGGCAAGCGACTCCTGAAGGCTACCGACAAGCGATTGATGCGTTTCGCAAAGCGTCCACTCTGGCTCCATCGCGTTGCGAATATTCGCTGCATCTCGCCGAGTCACTTATTCTTCTCGCACAGGAACAAAGGTACAACTGGGAAGAATTCGAGCCACGCGTATCGGAAGCTGTCGGAATAATAGATTCCATACAGCGCGCGGCAGAGTGTGCCACCTTCGAGCCATTTGTGGATCGTTTGCGGACCCTAAGCGGGCCAGGTCGCGATGCCCTCGGGATGGTTAACCGGGCGATCGAACTTGACCCGAGCGACGCCATGAATTGGTACGTTCTGTGGAGGCTGAACCTGGGCAATTCGCAGGAGGCAATCCTTCGCGCAGTGGAATTGGCGCCGGATCTCCCTGTGATCCAGTATGAACTCGGAAACTATAGGTCATTGCGTGGCGAGTATCCGGAAGCGAAGCAGGCGTTCGAACGCGCTCTGGAACTCAGTCCGCGCCAGCGGAATATCAGGAAGCACTCAGATACAAGTTGAACTACTCAGACGCCGAGTATGCATTGGGAATGGTTTTCTATCAAGACGGCAATGTCGATCAGGCTCTCACACAGTACGATAAGGTCTTGACGATCAATCCACAGTATCCTGACGCTTACCTGTCGCGTGGCAGTATTCGAGCACAACGTCGACAATTTGCGGACGCGATCACCGACGACACCCGCGCGATTGAAATCTACCAGCGACAAATCTCAGAACTGGAAGGCGAAGCCCAGAAGTCCGAATCGATCGGCTTGACAAGACAAGGGAAAGCCAAACGCAAGCGACTAGTCCACATTGAAGACGGGCTTCAACGAGCGCGGGAATTCAAAACAAAAGCTGAAGAAGAAGCCGGACGATAGCAGCCAAGCGGAGATGATTTGAGCGTCCGGTCCATACGCGCTGTTTACGTCTTGCGGCTGTCTTTCTCATCGCAGTCCCCTGAAAAGGGTGGTAGCCTAAGAACGACAAAGGAGGGAGTGCCATGAAATACGTTCTGTCGATTGCCGCGCTGCTGCTGGCGATGAGTCAACAGCCGGCGTCAGCTCAAGAAAGTGGCAATCTCGTCAAGCAGGCCGTCGCTGCGGAAGGTGGCGCCGAACTGCGCGCACTGAAAGGTCTGGCCATCAAAGGCGACGCCAAGTTCTGGGAACCCGGGCAGTCATTTGTAGCCGCCGCAGAGCCGCGCTTCCTGGGGGATGCGACGTTCGCGATCACTTGGGATCTTGCCAACGGTAGGGCGCGCACCGCTTGGGACCGCGATCAGAAATATCCCGAGCCGGCGGTGAAGATCAAATACACGGAGACGGTGCTGCCGGCGCTCGGCTACGTCACGGACGAGAAGAGCAGCCAGGCGATGTCCGGCATCCGTGTCGCCACCCATCAGCGCGAGCTCGAGCGCACCTCGCCCTGGCTGCTGGTCAAGGCCATGGACGAATCGGGTAAGGTCCGCGCTGCGGGATCTCAACGGCTCGGCCAGCAGTCGCTACCGGCGGTCTCATACACTGACGGGCCAACGACATTCACCATTCTGTTCGATCCCAAGACTCATCTGCCGGCTGCTGTCCGCACGCGCGATGACGACAACATCAACGGCGATTCGAATTTTGATCTCGTGCTGACGGACTGGAAAGCTGTCGGTCGCGTGCAGGTCGCGCATTCGCTGTCTTACCGGGTCAACGACGTCGAAGTCGCAAAACTCACATACCGGGAGGTCAGCGCCAATCCGGCAATCGCGGCCGACACCTTTGCGGTCCCTGACGCGGTAAAGGCGGCGGCCAAGCCGCCGGCAACAGGCAACGTGCCATATCAATGGGTATTGCGGCGGCTTTTCCTGACGCGGTTCACCGACAGCGATAACATCATTTTCCCCGAGGGCGGCGGCCTGAAGCTGGTCGAGCTTGCGCCCAACGTGCAGCATGTCGAGGGTGGAACGGCCAACAATCTGATCGTTGCGATGAAAGACCATCTGGTCATCTTCGATGCCCCTTACGGCGAGCGGCAATCGCGATGGGTTATCGACGCGGCAAAAGCGAAGTATCCGGGCAAACCGATCCGGTATCTGGTCCTGACCCATCATCACATGGACCACACCGGCGGCATGCGAACGTATGTGGCTGAAGGCGCGAAGGTGATCGTTCCGACTCCGGACAAGGCCTATTTCGAAAAGGATGTCAAGGCGCCTCGGACGATCGTTCCAGACGATCTGCAAAAGAAGCCGCGGTCCGCCGAGATCATCGAGGTGAAGGATCAGATGACACTGAAGGACGAGGCCGCTGAAATTCGCCTCTACAATATTCAGAATCCCCACGTCCAAGGCTTTCTCCTCGCGCACGTAGTCACGGGTAACATTCTGTATGTGACCGATCTCATCTCACCCCGCGGTCCGATCGACCGTTCGGAAGGCACGGCCGCCGCAGGTGAAGCCCTCAGGAAATACGGCATAACCGGCGCCACCATTGCCGGCGGCCATGGCACGCTCGCCAAACAGGCCGACATCGGGCCGGCCTTGGCCGCGCGCTAGTCTAGGAAATGAAATTGAAGTTGCAGGGACACACCCCGATTTAGGTCGGGGTGTGTCCCTGCAATTTACGTGTATAGCGGCACCAGCTTCGGCAATCGCTTGGGCACTCGACGGTCAAAAAGCCGCAGCAAATCTCGCCTGCCGCTCGGTCGAATCAAAACGGCTACCTGACCTTGACGTACTTTCGCAAGTTGTGTGCGCCGACGTCTGCCGCGAAGACGGAACCCATGCTATCCGCCGCAATGCCGGAGGCGGATGTTCCCCTAATCACCTTGTCCAAATCGGCAGGGTCGGGAATGAAGGCTTTGAGTGAGCCGTCGATGGCATTTCCAATCGTGATGCCCCTCAGTTCCCCTTTTTTGGCGGATGGATCGGGAAAGGAAGCGCCTATATAAATGGTGTCATCCTTCCCGACAAACACCGAACTCGGCTGGCCGAATTGCTTCCACGCGGCGATGAAGTTGCCGTTCTGGTCGAAGACCTGAACCCGGTTGTTTCTGCGGTCAGTGACATACACCCAACCGCGGGAACCGCCGACGAAGATGTCGTGGGGCTCGTCGAACTCGCCGGGCGCGGATCCTTTGCGTCCCCAGGCCTTGATGAAATGGCCATCCTTCGAAAACTTCACCACGCGACCTGTGCCGTACTTATTCGGGGCATGGCCGTCCGAAACGAAGATGTCGCCATTGGGCGCCACGGCAACGCCGGTCGGCCGATCGAACGCATCCGGACCGGTTCCGGCCACACCCTCCTTGCCGAGCATCATCAATACCTTGCCCTCAGGACTCAACTTGAGCACTTCCTCGCCCATGATCACACCGGACGCGTTTTTGGCGGACATGCCGAGGATCGCCGCCTGGTCGTTGACATCGGTGGCCCACAAGTTTCCATTCTCGTCGATGGTGAACCCGTGAGGGTAAGCGAATAGCCCCACACCAAAGCTCTTCAAGAGCTTGCCCGACGGATCAAATTCCAAAATCGGCGGATTCGCAGGACCCCGGCCGATGCAGGTGGCCGAGCCTGCAGGTACGACGTTGAAGCACCGGTGGAAGACCCAGATGTTGCCCTTCGCGTCCACATGCACCCGGATTACTTCTCCCCAGTGGCCTCCGTTCATGCTCTTCGGAAGCGTCGGCCAGCCCTCGACCAGGCGATACGGATTGGGCAGTTCGGTTGGCTTGGGGTACTGGGTTTCTTGCGAGCGCGCCACCCCTCCAAACGCGGAGATCGCCGCAAGCGTGGCTAGAAACCAGAATCTCGTTCGACCTGCAAGCATCATCGCAAACCTCTCAGTAAATTCATCCGGCAGTGATCGACCCGGCCCCTCGGAATGGACGCGCGGGAATCGGCTCAACGATTTCTTCTTGCCTTTCAAGCTGGAGAGTAATACTAGCATCCTTCGGAAAAAGGCGCACGCCACTAGACCGAAGTTCCCCAGGTCGTGGGCTACGTTCAAGCTGAAAGAAGAGCACCAAAAAACACTGGCCGGGCTACGGCAGATTCGTGTAACGTGACGGCACCACCATCAAGGAGATCATGATGCGATATTGCCTGCGGAAACCTTTCAGACTTGCGGCTCTTGCCGCTGTGTCGGCGGTCGCACTTGCTGCGGCGGCACTCGCCGCCCAATACACCATGACAGTCAACAAGGACCGGTTGCTCAACGCGCAGAATGAGCCGCAAAACTGGTTGATGATGAACGGCGATTACGGATCAACCCGATACTCGAAGCTTTCTCAGATCAACCGGGAGAACGTCAAGAACCTTCGGATGGTCTGGGCGTTGGCTCTCGGCGGCCTGCAGGACGTCGGGCAGAACGGCCCGGAAAACGAGGTGAATCCGCTGATCGACAACGGTTTCATGTACACGTCCGACGGCTGGGGCACAATCTACAAAATAGATGCCCGTGATCCGAACAGGGGCCAGTTCGTCTGGGTCACCGACCCCGGAGTGAAACACCAGGGCAACGCGCCGCGCACGCGTGGCGTTGCGTTGTGGGAAGATCTGGTGATCGCCAACCTTCCCGACGGCCGCGTGATTGCGATCAAACGCGACAATGGCGAAATCCTGTGGGACAAGATGGTGGCCGGCACCACCGAGTTCGGTATTCGGGAAAAATTCGTTACGGCGCCGATCACGGTTGAAGACAAGGTCATCATTGCAAACGGGGCGGGAGACGCTGGGACGCGGGGCTGGGTCGCGGCGCTCGAAGCGAGAACGGGCAAGGAGCTATGGCGGTGGTATGTGATACCCAAACCCGGCGATCCAGGAAGCGAGACATGGAAGGATAAGAACAACTCCTGGAAAACTGGCGGCGGAGGCATCTGGCAGACGGGCTCCTACGATCCCGCGACAAGGCTCACCATCTGGGGCACGGGTAACCCGGTTCCGCAATACGATCCTCAGGCGCGTCCCGGCGACAACCTCTACACCGACGCGGCTGTGGCCCTCAACATCGACACGGGCAAACTGGCCTGGCATTTCCAATACACACCGAACGATTCGTGGGACTATGACGAGGTCGGCGTCCACATGCTCTATGACACGACCATCGGCGGCCAGACTCGTAAAGTCGTCAGCCATTTCGGCCGCAACGGGTTCTTCTATTCTCTGGATCGCACGAACGGAAAGTTCATCAAGGCTGCTCAGTACGTCAACGATCTGAACTGGACCAAGGGCATCGATCCGGAGACCGGCAAGCCTCTCGAATACAATCCGAAGCTCGATGTGCAAATCTACAATCCGGTAGCGCGGGCTCTGCGTGGCGACGGTACGAAGCGGACATGCCCGACCTGGCACGGAGGCATCGCCCACCAGCCCACCGCCTATAACCCGGTCAAGCACATCGCCTATGGCGTGGGCATCGAAGGCTGCTTCTCACAAAACGGTGCGGCGGTGGCGTTCCTGTCGCCGAACGGCGGCATTGACCAGAAAAACAGCGAGAAACGCACCTACAACAGCGACATCTACTACGGTTCGGTGACGGCCTTCGACACGATCAACCACAAGGTCATCGCGAAGGCCGTGACGGACATCGAAATTCGATCTGGCGCCACCGCCACAGCGGGCGGCGTGGTGTTCACGGCGCTGCAGGATGGTTGGGTGGTGGCTTACAACGACGAGACGCTCGAGGAACTATGGCGCTTCAATGTAGGCACCGCGCTGAAGGGCGCGCCAGTGACGTACGCGGTCGGATCAAAGCAGTATGTCGCGGTGCAAGCCAGCGGCCGGCACCTGCATCCTGTGAAATTCGACAACTTTCAGGATTCCAGCTATCTGTTCGTCTTCGCGCTGAACTGATCTTCAAACTGGAACTCATTTCGGGAATTCTTTGCAGGCGTCGGTCTCGGAGCCCCAGAATTCGACGCACTTGGCGTGATCCATCGGGCCTTTCCCGGCGATCTTCGCGATCAGGAAGTCGGCAATCAGGTCGATCTCGCGCTGCTGCAGCGTCGCGGGAGGGTCGGGCATGCGTGTCGCGTACGACTTCAGGTCGGCCTGCGTCTTGCCGTAACAGCGCCCGTCGGTGTAAGCAAACTTGTCGAAGGCCGGCATTTGTGAGTTGAGCCGCCCGCACTTGATCGTCATGACCAAGCCGCTGCGGTTGAGCTTGGTGTCACGCAAGTTGGCGCCGTCGGGCATCTGGCTGTCGGTCTTGCGGCCGTCACCCGCCCAGCCATGACACGCCTGGCAGTTGCCTTTTTGCTGATAGAGTCTCATGCCATCGGCAATGTCGGAGGCGCTGAGTGGTTGTGGCTCCTGTCCCTGCGCTCCCCCGACGACGAATGCCGCGGCCGTGATCGCCACCGCAACCGCCACCCCTGAAAGAAAACGCCGCCACATCCACTGTTCGCGTGTGCTGGTCATGAGCGCAGTATACAGCGCCGTCTGAACTCTGCGACCGACTTTCTGCTGATGCCGGCACGGCGCTTGAGCGCGTCCTCCAGGAACCAACGCGGCCGAAAGAACTGGCCCGCAGAGAGCTCGTCGGCTAGGGTACCTGCTCGGTCTGGGGCTTGTCCTTGTCTGTGATGTTGAGCTCGATCGAGCGCGCCGGACTCTTCGAGATGTTCTGGTGGCGGTGAATCGTGCCGCGCGGGACGTAAACAAAATCGCCGGCCTTCATAAGACGCGGCGGTTGGCCCCTGACGGTGAAGGTGACTTCGCCTTCCTGCACCGCCCACCACTGGTCGCCCGGGTGGCGATGGAACTGGTTGCCCGCGCCCGCCGGAATGACGACGGATTGCAGGCGCACCACGCGGGACGGGTCCTTCTCGAGCGGCATCTCGAAATAGGGCTTCGCCTGGAAACCCGATGCCGGCGGCTGCGCCTGCTGCGACAACGCGGCTGCCGCGATCACGCCGAATGCCACGATAACAGCTGGGACTATCAGTTTGTTCATCAATCCCTCCCTTACTTTTCCGAAGATCGAAGAGTAGAGCAGTTCTTGAAAGAACTCCTGAAACGGACCCAGCCCTCCACTCATTCGAAGAAGACGCCTAAACCGTTGGGTATCGCGAGCACTGGAGGTATGATTGGGCCGCCATGTCGACACAAAACCAGCAGAACGGTCCCGCGAGCACGCTCGCCGAAGGTGTTCCCCGGATTAAGGTCAGCCTGACGCCAATGTTCGCGACCTGGGTCTACCTCTGCGAGGACGGGCCAAAACACCTGAATCAGAGACTGGAAGAACTCGCACACCAGCTAATGCAGGACAATAGTAATGCGATCCAAAGGACGAATCATGGAGGCTGGCACTACGCGTTCGATCTCTTCAAGGTGGAGGAGCCGGTGGTCGCAGAGTTCCGCGATCAGATGGAGCAACACGTCCAGGCCTTCCTGAATCACTTCCGGTCAGACGGCAACAAAAAGAAAGACTCCTTCTGCCTGAAAGGCTGGATCAACGTGAACCGGGCAGGCGACCATAACGTCCTCCACTGCCATCCAGGAAGCTTCGTTTCGGCCACTTATTACGTAAAGGTCCCAACAGATATCAAAGGCGGCGAGATTGTCTTCCGTGATCCGCGCGGCCCGGCTGTGGCGATGTACGAAACTCCGGGGATCGAACTGCCCTGGGTGGGCTCCGGCATGGGCGTCCCGTTCTCGCCGGCCACCGGCCATCTTCTCCTTTTCCCAGCGTGGCTGGAGCATCGCGTGGAGCGGTTCGAGGGATCGGGAGAGCGCATCTCCATCGCGTTCAACGCCTGCAACCCTTGAAGTCGATTGGATACCACGAGATATCGGAACGAGAAAAAGGCCACCGGGATGACCGGTGGCCTTTTGTCGCGAATTCAGGGATAGACTAATGGCCGCCTTGATTGCCCGGGTGGCCTTCGTAGCCCCGCAGTCCGTTGCCTTGATTTCCGGGTTGGCCTTCATAGCTCAACGAGCCATTAGCAGTCGGTGCGATGCGTTCTTCAAGGACCTCAATTTCAATAGAGAGTTCCTTCGTTGGTTCCATTCTGTAACCTCCTGTTGTTTTCAGATTTGAGATCCGTCGTGGGAACGAGCACGGCCAGCCAAAAGCACCGCGGAAAGGAACCACCTCGGCCGCAAATCATTTCGCGTCCGTTTGTACCTCTGAAGTTCCTTCGGGTCCCACTTGAATCCACTAAAAAACCGTACTACGGCAATCATTCATCCCACAATGAACCGACAGTTCCAAGATCGATAGGAACCAAAGTTCCTATCGATCTCGCGTAAGGGTCTCCGTCGAAATCTTACGCGCCCAGACTGGCCGCGGCCGGCGGAGATCCATGATTTCGGTTCAGTATGCCGTGGTGGATGGCAAACATGGCGAGTTCCAGGCGGCTGGAGACGCCGACTTTGTCAAATATTCTGTTGAGGTGGTTCTTGACTGTCTGCTCAGACAGAGAACATTGCTGGGCAATGTCCCGATTCGTCAATCCATCAACAATGGCCTCGGTAATCTGACGCTCGCGTGGCGTGAGACCAAAACACTCTTTCGGCGCCAGTAGCGGGTTCTTTAGAATCTCGACGAGCCGGAGGACACTTTCCTGGCCAACCCAGAGTTGGCCTGCAATGACGCTGCGAATGCATTTCAAAAAGAGCTCGGTGCTCGCGTTCTTTCCCAGAACGGCCCGTGCGCCCAACTGAAGAGCCTCGATGATTTCATTCTGGTCGAGCTCTTCGGACATCAATATCGTACGCGCGCAGCACTTAGCCTTATTGAGATCCGCTAGAATAGCGGCTGTCGTGGACCCAGGCATACGGTTATCCAAAAGAATGATGTCCGGTCTAACCTTACAAGCCATCCGCAGGGCTTCGCCACCGCCCGTCGCTTCTCCGACGACATCGAAGTCAGGCTCTGAGGAGAGCGCTCTCCGCAGGCCATTACGGAATATTGGGTGATCATCAACAATCAGAATGCGCAACCTGGTCATACGTCTACTCCTGCCTGTGAAACCTGTCCGCATCGTCTATAGCGGTTCTATACGTTCCAGGTTCGAACCCCTCGGTCGAACACTTTGAAATTTTTGGACGACAAACCAAACTACCACTGCGAGGAAGGGGTCTGCAATTAGACATCGGCACCGAAGTTATCGGACATTTGTCCGATCCCGCTAATGGTCCTGCGAGTCCAGCGCACTCTCGTCGCGGCGCATCACCTTCCTTTGGACCTCGTGAGCTTATTTCGGTGCCGGTAATGGTGGCGTGGTCTTTGGCGGGATCCGATGATGGGTGTACTGTTCATACGAATAAGCCAGCTTGAGCATGGTCGCCTCGCTGTACGGCCTCCCTAAGAAGGTGATTCCGGTCGGCAGCTTGTCGGTTGTAAACCCAGACGGCACGGTGATCGACGGCACATACACGAGGAACGTGTTCAGAACCGGAACGCCCTTATTTGTAGGGTAAGGCGGCCTGGTGCCCTCTTCGATCAGCGTTGGCTGGTGCTCCACGGATTTGTGCACGATTGCATCCAGGCGGTTATCGGCCATCACCTTAAGCAGGTTGATCATTAACTGCTGCCGCGCGGCAAGGTATTCGCCGTAGCTGGCGAGATCCGGCGGACCAGGAGTGCTCTTCCACTGGGCTGCCTTGGTTGGAGGGAAGATCTTATCGATATCTTGCGACTTCTGAATATCCTGACGCGATTTGAAAGGTGAGATTGGATTTCGCGCCAGCCAGACTTTCAGCGCTTCTTCCGAAATGGCGGAGTTGCCGGCCCGCCTGGTCTGTAACTCTTTGAGGCCGGGAATCACCATAGAATCAATCACTGTCGCGCCAGCGGCTTTCAGTTCGTTGACGTTCTTCTCAAAGACCGCATCGACTTTTTTGAAGTCTTCCGATTTCGGCTCCGATGCCACGCCGATGGATTCGCGCAGGATGCCGATGCGCGCTCCCTTGAGGCCGTCCTTGTCCAGAGAATTCGTATAGCCCCTTTGCGGAACCTGCCCGATCCCCAGCGCTGTCAAAGGATCTTCGGGGTCGTAGCCAACCATGACGTCCAGCAACTGCGCCAAATCCCTCACGGTGCGCGCCATGGGACCCATGGAGGCGGCTTCAGACGGATACCCGTCGTACATTCCGGTACGGCTGACCAGCCCGGCAGTCGGCCGCATGGAAGTGACGTCGTTCCAGCTTCCCGGCCTGCGAATCGAAGCGAAGGTCTCTTCTCCGATGGCAACTGCCGAAAAGTTGGCTGCGGTAGCCGCGCCGGACCCACCCGAAGATCCACCGACGGTCCGCTCCAGATCGTAGGGATTGCGGGTTACGCCGAACATGGATCCGTAGGTGTCGCCGGCAGCGAACTCGCTCAGCGTGGTCTTGCCCAGGAGGATGGCGCCGGCCTTTCGTAATTTCGCCACCACGAACGAGTCCAGTGGCGGGCGGTAGTCTCTGAAGACTACGGATCCCAGCGTCGTCGGCATGCCGGCTGCGTCGATCTCATCCTTCACCAGTACCGGTATACCGTGCAATGGTCCGACAAAGCCGGACTTCTTGTACTGCTCATCCAGCCTGTCCGCCTCCGCTAGGGCGGAGGGATTGAGCGTGATGATCGAGTTAATCTTCGGTCCATTCTTGTCGTACGCTTCGATCCGATCGAGGTAGTCCTGTACCAACTGATGAGCCGTCAGCTTGCCTGACTTGAAGGCGCCGTGAATCTCATCAATGGTTGCTTCCACGACTTGAAAGGACGAGGAAGTCTTCCTCGTGCTCTGGCCAATGCTGAAAGACGCCCACCCGAGCGCCACTAGAAGCGCGATTGTTGGAAGCCGTCGCCTGCTCACTGGACCTCTCCTTGTGCTGGGAATTTTACTCTTAAAACCGTCCGAATAAGATCAGCATTAGTCCGGTCTCGGACTTTGTGCAACGAATCGCCGGCACGGAGGAGATGCCAGTTCGGAACTGTAGGGGCGGTCTAGGGCTGCGGCGCGGTAAAAGGAACTTCAGACATCCTGATCCTCGCCAGACAATTTGCAGCAAACAAGGAAACCAGAATGAGCCGGAATTCCACTCCTTGGCGAAGGAGGGGTGGCTGCGCCCATCAATGAAATGTCGAGAAGCCACCTTCCACTACGGTCACCTGATTTGTAGCCATATGGATCTCCGTTCAAAAGTTGATACGAACCTGGCGCTGGAAGGACCTTTGCGTCGCGCCGGCACCTACGAAGCCGCCCAGCGTTTTCGTGGTGATTGTACCGAAAACGGCGCCCGTTGTGACAGGGCTAGAGAATCAACCTGGAGAATCAAAATGGCGCCGTCATGGGAACCTCCTCGCTTTCTGGTATTGTTATGCGGGGGTGAACGATGAGTAAGGTAACTTCAGAGTACGTCGAGATCAAGGGAGATAATGGCGCAACCATGCTGGCATGGCTTGCACGGCCGTCGGACCAACAAGCAAAACGTGGATTGCTGGTTTTCCAGGAAGCATTCGGTGTGAACCCGCATATTCGGAATGTGACCGAAAGATTTGCCGGATTGGGTTTCGCAGCGATAGCGCCTGAGCTGTTTCATCGAACCGCGCCGCCCAAGTGGGAGGGAGGCTATGACAACTTTCCTGCCGTGATGCCGCACATGCACGCACTAACCGAGTCCGGACTGGAGGACGATGTCCGCGCCACTTATAACTTTCTA
>QHXC01000469.1:0-8984 GCA_003222815.1 Acidobacteriota bacterium
ATCTTCTCCACGATATCATCGCCACCGACAATCTCGGCACCCGCTTGCTCGGCTTCCTTGATCTTGTCGCCTGAAGCGATCACACAAACTTTCTTCGACCTGCCGAGGCCGTGAGGCAGCACGACCGTTCCGCGCACCATCTGGTCGGCGTGTTTCGGATCGACGCCAAGGCGCATGTGCACTTCGATGGTCTCGTTGAACTTCGCGTAGTGGACCCTCTTGAGAAGTCCCATCGCGTCCTCAACCGTGTATGGCCGAGCTTCAACCTGCTTTTTCGCGGCTTCGTATTTTTTTCCTGCTGTCGACATGACAACTCCGATTTTTAGCGTCGGGCCCACCGGCCAGCCCTCGTTGGTACACCGGCTTCGCCGGCCTCCTTGTTAGGCATTGGCCCGTCAGACGACTTCAATCCCCATGCTCCGCGCCGTACCCTTTACGGTTTGAACGGCGGCTTCGAGATTGGCCGCATTCAGGTCTGGTAACTTCAAACGCGCAATGTCTTCAACCTGCTTCTGTGTTACCGTGCCGACCTTGCTCTTATTCGGTTCGCCAGAACCCTTCGCAATGTTGGCGGCACGCTTGAGCAGGATGGAGGCCGGCGGAGTCTTGGTAATAAAGCTGTAGGAGCGATCCGCGTAGATTGTGACAACGACCGGGATGATCAACCCCTCCTGATCTTTTGCAGCCGTCTTCGCATTAAATGCCTTGCAGAAATCCATGATGTTCACGCCGTGTTGTCCAAGCGCCGGACCAACAGGCGGGGCCGGCGTAGCCTTACCGGCGGGTATCTGCAATTTCACCTGACCGATGACTTTTTTTGCCATAACTTCTCTTCTCTTTGTAGCGGCTTACGTCTTCTCCACCTGCAAAAAGTCCAGTTCAACAGGTGTCGACCGGCCAAAGATCGTCACCATGACCTTGAGTGTGTTCCTGTCGGTGTTCACTTCATCCACTACACCGGTGAAGCTGGCAAATGGACCGTCGATGATTTTGACTGTCTCGCCTTTTTCAAACGACAGTTTCGGCTTCGGTTTATCGGCCGCCGTCGAAACCCGATATACGATTTGTTGGACTTCTTCCTCGCTGAGAGGCGTGGGACTCTGTCCGGAGCCCACGAAACCGGTTACCCTGGGAGTGTTCTTCACCAAGTGCCATGCGCGATCGCTGGGACCGCCCTTCTCAGTGGTCTCCATTTCCACCAGCACATAGCCGGGATAGAACATTTTTTGCGAAACAACTCGTTTGCCTCCCCGCATTTCTACGACTTCTTCAGTCGGAATCAGAACGCTGTGGATCTCACCCTCAAGGTTGAACGCCTTCACCCGGCTGCGCAGGCTCTCAGCAACTTTGCGTTCGAATCCCGAGTACGTGTGAATGATGTACCAGAGCTTGGACACTAACTTACGCGCCTCCGGTGCCACTGAAATAGCGGATGACCCGGTCCAATCCCAGGGCCAGAAGATAATCGACGAGGCCGAGATATAAACCGAAGAAGAAGACCGCGACCACGACGACGATGGTCGTCCCAACCACTTCTTGCCTTGCAGGCCAGGACACCTTCTTCATCTCGCTCCGAACATCGGAGTAGAACTGCTTTGCATTTTGTGTCCAGTCTTTAATCTTTTCTGCCGGATTCATGAATAAGTGCTGGCAGGCCAGGAGGGATTCGAACCCCCAACATCCGGTTTTGGAGACCGGCGCTCTGCCAGTTAGAGCTACTGGCCTGCACTTGATTAGATGGCCATAGAAAAATTGTAACACAGCGTCCCATCGACGGGTTGAACGCTGCCATGGAAGGCCACTGACGTTGAGGCGGTTCCGCCCTCACTTGGTCTCGCGATGAATCGTGTGATGGCGGCATCGCGGACAAAATTTCTTCATCTCCAGACGTTCAGTGGTCTTCTTCTTGTTTTTGGTTGTTGAGTAATTTCTTTCTTTGCAGTCCGTACACTGCATTGTGATGATGTCGCGCATAAAAAAACCTACTGAATAATGTCGGTCACCGTGCCGGCGCCCACCGTTCGTCCGCCTTCCCGGATCGCGAATCGCAGGCCCTTCTCCAGCGCCACTGGCGTGATCAACTCGATCGCCAGACTCACGTTATCGCCCGGCATCACCATCTCCACCCCTTCCGGCAATTCCGCCGATCCCGTCACGTCCGTCGTCCGGAAGTAGAACTGCGGCCGGTATCCTTTGAAAAACGGCGTGTGCCGTCCTCCTTCTTCCTTCGTCAGCACGTACACCTCGGCCTTGAACTTCGTATGCGGCGTGATCGATCCCGCCTTCGCCACCACCTGCCCCCGCTCCACTTCTTCCTTCTTCGTCCCTCTCAACAGCAGCCCCACGTTATCTCCCGCCTGCCCTTCGTCCAGCAACTTCTTGAACATCTCCACACCCGTGATCACCGTCTTGAACGTCGGCCGGAATCCCACGATCTCCATCTCTTCGCCCACCTTCACCACGCCCCGCTCGATCCTTCCCGTCACCACCGTCCCCCGTCCCGATATCGAAAAAATGTCCTCGATCGGCATCAAAAACGGCTTGTCGATCACCCGCTTCGGTATCGGTATGTAGTTGTCCACCGCTTCCATCAACTCATCGATCTTCTTCACCCACGCCGGATCGTCATCCATCGCCTTCAACGCCGATCCCCGGATCACCGGTATCTCATCTCCCGGAAATTGATAGCTCTTCAACAGGTCCCGCACTTCCAACTCCACCAGGTCCAGCAACTCCGGATCGTCCACCGCGTCGCACTTGTTCAAAAACACCACCACGTACGGCACCCCCACCTGCCGCGCCAGCAAGATGTGCTCCCGCGTCTGCGGCATCGGCCCATCCGTCGCCGCCACCACCAGGATCGCCCCATCCATCTGCGCCGCCCCCGTGATCATGTTCTTGATGTAGTCGGCGTGTCCCGGACAATCCACGTGCGCGTAATGCCGCTTCTTCGTCTCGTACTCCACGTGCGCCGTCGCGATCGTGATCCCCCGCGCTTTCTCTTCCGGCGCGTTATCGATCGAGTCGAACGACCGATACTTCACCTTCGGGTTGTTCTTCGCCAGTACCTTCGTGATGCACGCCGTCAGCGTCGTCTTCCCGTGGTCGATGTGTCCAATCGTCCCCACGTTCACGTGTGGCTTTACTCTCTCGTATTTCTCTTTCGCCATGAAAGCTTCTCCAATTCTTTGTGTCGGGCCACCGGCCAGCCGTAGTTGGTACAGGGCTTTCGTCGGCCTCCTTAATCGGCTCTGGCCGGTCCTCCACACATCCTTGAAACTTTCCAAACCCGGAAGCCAGAACGGACTATCTCTCTTCTATCTTCCTCTGTGTCAGAGCGGGAGACGGGATTCGAACCCGCGACCAACGGCTTGGAAGGCCGTGACTCTAGCCACTGAGTTACTCCCGCCGGGCAACGGGAACCCGTTGCATCGCACAGCACCATCCGTGGTGCGTTCAAAACATCCCATAGGAACGCATTAGGGCCCGTGCTAAAAACATTCTGGAGCCCACGACCAGGATTGAACTGGTGACCTCGTCCTTACCAAGGACGCGCTCTACCAACTGAGCTACGTGGGCCTTTATGGCGAACCCTTCCAATTCGCGGCGCTCCCAGGGATGGCTTGAGCGCTGACCATGGATGGTCCGCTGCCGTTGAGGGGACTCCGCCTCATGGACAGGGGAGGATTCGAACCTCCGTAGCCCGCAAGGAGCGGCAGATTTACAGTCTGCTGCCATTAACCGCTCGGCCACCTGTCCGCGCCATTGCAACCATCAGGCCCACTGGCCGGCCATTTTCGCAATTCGCCTGCCGCGGTCTACTTGAAATCGGCCGGTCCCTACGCCCATGAGCTGGCGAAGGGACTTGAACCCCCGACCTGCTGATTACAAGTCAGCTGCTCTACCAACTGAGCTACGCCAGCATCGACAAATTTATGACTGTAGCACATATAGTTAGGCCGTTCAACGCTCACACGGCAAAAAGATTGCTTCGACTCAGCCGGCGCTCTTCTGCCTCTGTCGAACCACCTCGTAGAGAACGACGCCAGCAGCCACGGAGATATTCAAAGACGCGATCTTGCCCAGCATTGGCAATCGGACTAGGACATCACAATGTTCGCGAACCAATCGCCGTAGCCCACGATGTTCACCGCCGAAAACCAACGCGACAGGACCTCGATAATCGAAGCCGGTCCAATCCCGAGTTCCCCCCACATCTATGCCAACGATCCAAAGTCCGCGCCGCTTTAATTCATCAATCGCCACGACGAGGTTCTTTACACGCACAATCGGTACGTAGACAGAAGCTCCAGCCGAAGTCTTTACGACTGTTGCACTAAGCGGCGCCGAATGCCTCTCCGGCACCACGACTCCGGAAGCATCGCACGCCTCGGCAGTTCGGATAACGGCACCGAGATTGTGTGGATCTTCGACTCCGTCCAAGACAACGACGACCGGCTTGTCCGGCTTGAACAAGACATCGAAATCGCTGTATGGCACTTCGGCCGAAACCGCAACAACACCCTGATGAACCTCACCATGCGCCATGCGGTCTAAAGTGGCACGATCTTCCTTTCGAATGGGCACACCGCACTCTCGCGCAAGGTCCACAATCTGTTTGAGTTTACCCGAATGTGTTTCTCGGGCGATGTGGATACGCTCGATTGGTTGATGGCGCGAAACCAATGCTTCGTAGACCGCGTGCACGCCACAGATTCGGTTCGTCATTTTCCTAGATTCTTGCGAAACACATCATAGGCAGGAATAGTTCAAGAAATATGTCAACTCTTGGAATATCCCATGGCGGGTCCCGCACTACCATAGCGGGCAAGGAATGCCTGGACTCGATCCTTGCAACCGAGAACATCTTTGATTCGCAGCCGAGCGCCAGTCTCGATGAGCGGAATCAGCTTGTCGAGTTCTGGCCCGGACGATTTCCCGGTAAGCGCTACTCTCAAAGGATGGAACAGTTGCCTACCTTTGCGTTTGGTCGCATCTTTTAGACGGTTAACAATGACGCGGTAATCGTCGAATGTAAGTTGAGCTTTGCCTTGCATCTCGGCAGCAAACCGCCGAATCAAGTCGATGGCGCCGGGATCATCCAATGTTTCGCGGATGTCTGTGGTGTTCTCAAGTGGAAAACCTAGCACGTTATCGAGAGCAGCGGGAACCTCACTGATGGTGTCGACACTGGCCAGAACCGTGTCGAGCACCAATGCGAGCCATGTTTCGCGATCGGTCGACGGTATCCATCCGGTCTTTTCCAACTCGTCGAGAACAAGCCGGGGTACGGCTGGATTTGATTTCATGTAATGCCGGTTAATGAAATTCAGCTTATTCACATCGAACACCGCAGGACTCTTATTGACACGGTCGAGCCTGAAATGCTGAACAAGGTCAGCGGGTGGAATAACCTCGCTACCCTCACTTGTCGGTGACCAGCCTAGAAGCGCGATATAGTTCATCAGCGCCTCCGGCAGATAGCCGGCCCCGCGGAAATGCGCGACGGCCGTGGCCCCGTGACGCTTGCTCAACCGCGTATGATCGGGACCCAGGATTGTGGACAAGTGGGCGAACTCGGGCAGCGGGCGGCCGAGCGCCTCGTAGATCAAGACTTGCTTCGGGGTGTTTGAAAGATGATCGTCACCACGAATGACGTGTGTGATTTCCATGAGCGCGTCATCGATCACGACAGCATAGTTGTACGTGGGCGAGCCGTCGGAGCGCAGCAGGATCGGTTCACTGATGACGTCGCTCGAAAATTCCATCGCGCCATGAACAACGTCATGGAACCGAATGTGACCTTCACGCACTTTCAGGCGAACGACGGCCGGGTCTCCAGCATTGAGTCTTGAATCAGCGACGTCCTTGGGCAAACCTCGACACGTTCCTGGATACTTCCAGTTGAGGTTCTCAGCCTTGATCTGTTCAGCCTGAATCTCCAGTTGCTCTTCCGAACAAAAGCACCAGAATGCGTGACCGGATTGGATCAAACGCAGAGCGTACTCCTTATATATGGGAAAGCGCTCCGACTGCCGGTAAGGGCCTCGGGGTCCGCCGACGTCCGGGCCTTCGTCCCAATCTATCCCCAACCATCGCAAGTCTTGAAAGATCTGATCTTCGTACTCGGACCGGGAACGCTCCCGATCAGTGTCCTCAATCCGGAGAATGTAAGCGCCGTTCTTTTGCCTCGCGAAAAACCACGCAAACAAGCCGGTCCGCACGTTGCCAACATGAAGCAGGCCTGTAGGACTGGGTGCGAAACGAACTCTAATCATGGAATCTGGAAGCCAGAAGGGCAGACGCAGAAAATCTAGGAGTTTTATGCGACCGGTACCGGCATGATTTCAAGTCAAGGACCATTCTCGCTTCGGGCTTTCATTCCAAGAATACCAGCGCCACGGCTTCTGCGGCGATCGCCTCCTCGGCGCCGACGATTCCGAGGTGTTCCATCGTCTTCGCCTTGACATGAACGTTATCGGGAGGAATGCCCAGTGCGTCGGCGATTTTCGACTGCATTTCCGGAAAGTATGGCAGCAGTTTGGGCTGTTGTGCCAGGATGTTCGAATCGATATTACCGATCTCGTATCCCTTCTTGCGGATGAAATCAGCGGTATTTCTCAGGAACTTCAAACTCGATATGCCTTTGAAGCGGTCATCTGTATCCGGAAACATTTCGCCGATATTACTGAGGCCACAGGCGCCTAGCAAGGCATCCGTAATGGCATGACTCAGCACATCTCCGTCGGAATGTCCGACCAGCCCTTTTTCGTAGGGGATCTCCACGCCGCCGAGTATCAATGGTGTCGACGGCCTCAACCGATGCAGGTCGAAGCCGATGCCGATGCGAAACTTCAATGGGCTGACTTTTCCTCTTCGAGAAAGACACGAGCCAGGGTGAGATCGGTCGGCCGAGTGATCTTGATATTCCGTTCTGAGCCACGAACAATAGCCACGGGATGACCGAGTCTCTCGACAAGACTCGATTCGTCCGTACCGTAGTACTCATCCTTATGCGCGCGTTCAAATGCTTCTTTCAAAAGATCCGTGCGGAAGACCTGCGGCGTTTGCGCGAGCACCAGATGTTCTCGCGTCAACGTCGATTCGATAAGTTCCTTTTCCGCCTGTTTCACAGTATCGACGATTGGGACTGCCAGAATCGCCGCGCCTGTGCGTTCGGCCTGACGTATGACACTCTCAATCTCCGCGGCCGTGACAAACGGACGAACAGCGTCATGAACTGCGACAAAAGCCGTTCCAGGCTGCAGATGTTGCAAACCAATGGCGACGGAATCCTGGCGCCGTTCGCCACCTTCAACGACCACAACGGACTTCTTGAAACCTGCTCCGGCGACCAGTGTGTCCACTTCCTTTACCGACTCCCGAGGCGCCGTTACGATCACATAGTCAATCGCATCGCACGCATCAAACTTGCGGATAGTGTGGACGAGAATCGGAGTGTCATTCAGAACAAGAAGCTGCTTGGGCCGGTCGGTTTTCATACGTCTTCCGAACCCTGCAGCCGCGATGATGGCGCCAACTTTCATGGAGAAAATTTTAGCCGCAAATTCCACCAGTAGCGCGAATAGGTCGTTCGCGTAAATGGCACAATTGGCGGCTTCGATCTAGTGCGAAACCTCTGTATGTGTCGCCTGACGCTCAGGGCGGGGCTCACGGTCGTTTCGTTCCGGCTGCCGTTCCTCGCGTGGCGGATGATGAGCGACTTCGCTGCGTTTCTCTTCGTACCTGCCGAAGATCATCTTGCCTGCAGTTGTCTGGAGCACGCTCGTGACGGACGATTCGACGGTCTTGCCGATCATCTTTCTGGCATTGTCGACCACAACCATGGTGCCGTCATCAAGGTAGGCGATGCCCTGGTTGAATTCCTTACCTTCTTTCAGGATGAAGACCTTCATCGTCTCGCCCGGCAGATAGACCGGCTTGAGCGCATTTGCCAGCTCGTTGATATTCAAGACTTCGACGCCTCGGAGCTGCGCGACTTTGTTGAGGTTGAAATCATTCGTGACAATCTTGGCGTCAAATTCTTTCGCCAGTTCGATCAGCTTCATATCCACTTCGCGTAGCTGCGGAAAATCGTTCTCGACGAATTGGACCGTGATTCCTGCCATCTTCTGAATCCGCTGAAGAATGTCGAGGCCCCGCCGCCCACGATTACGTTTGAGCGTATCCGCGGAGTCGGCCACCTGCTGCAGTTCTCGCAAGACGAAGTGGGGAATGACAAGGATGCCGTCGAGAAATCCGGTCTCGCAGATATCGGCAATCCTGCCGTCGATCACAACGCTCGTGTCGAGTATCTTGTACGCCTTCTTTGCAGGACGTTCTCCGCCAAAAACTCCACCCAATGCCGAAAGATTCAAAAGGTCGCCCTTGTTCGCCCCGACAACCAACCCAACGTACGTCATTAAGAACAGGATGAAGAGCTTGATGAATGAAAGCGAGTTCGTTTCGAAGACAGTGTCGGTCAACATATCGCTGATCAACACGGCGCCGATGATGCCCATAATCGAGCCGAAGGCCGCGCCAATCAAGCGTTTCAGAGTCGCTCGTTTCAGACGGTGTTCGAAGTAGATGATGCCCATGGCGCTGCCAAGGCCAACAAGGACCGTATAGATGCCTGTCAATCCGAAAGGCTGAATGTAGTATGCAGTTAGTGTTAGTACCAGCGCGAAAATGCCGCGAACCACCACTATGTCCATCAGGTAGTTCTGCTCCTTCGCCGGTATGTCCGCCACTGAGCGCGGCGGTGGCGCTGTCTTGTTTTCTTTTCCTCTCATATGGGACACCTAGTTTTTTTATTCAAAGCGCGTGATGAGACCCTCCCCCGGCGCATTATAAGCCATTGATATGTATAAAAATACTGAAATGTCCGCCTGGTAATTCGGGGCCGGGTCCCCTCGCCGTCCCCGAACTTCCCTCCGCCGTTCAACCGAAAAATGCTTCTTGCGCCTGTTTGAGATCACGAA
>QHXC01000469.1:9145-20583 GCA_003222815.1 Acidobacteriota bacterium
GTCCTGATCCCAGAGATTCACGCCAAGCCGCTTCTCGAGCACCGCCGCGACCAAGGCCAACCGCTGCGGATCTACGCCGGTAGCCAACCGGCGTGGAGCACCAAAATGCGTTCGCGTCACCAGCGCCTGAATTTCCACCAGCAGCGGACGCGAACCCTGGATGCAGCAAAGTATTGCCGATCCCGGATTCATCGATTCTGTTTGCGAGAGGAAAAGAGCCGATGGCTTTTCCACGGGCCGCAGTCCTGAAGAAGCCATTTCAAAGATGCCCAACTCGTTTGCCGGCCCGAACCGGTTTTTGATAGTCCGCACGATCCGGTGTGGATGCTGACCTGGACCTTCGAAGTAAAGAACCGTGTCGACGATATGCTCCAGAGCCTTCGGTCCTGCGATCGAGCCATCTTTAGTAATGTGTCCAATGAGAAAGACCGGAACGTGGTTCTTTTTCGTCCAGAACAACACTTGCGACGCAACTTCGCGCACCTGGCCGATGCTACCCGGAGCCATCTCCATTTTTTCGCTGAAGGTGGTCTGGATGGAGTCGATGATGACGACTCTTGCATTGAGACTCTCGGCCGCCCCAAGGATCTTCTCGACCGACATCTCCGCATAAACGTGGAGGCCGTTGGTGCGCACCTTCAGACGCTCGCCGCGGAGCTTGATCTGTTGTGCGGATTCCTCACCCGAGGCATACAACACGTTGAACGAGTCAGCCAGGCGTGACGCAACATCGAGCATGAGCGTCGACTTGCCAACACCCGGATCTCCGCCCAGCAGAACAAGCGCGCCAGCAACAACTCCTCCACCCAAGACCCGATCGAATTCTCCAACCCCCGTTGAGACACGCGGAGTTTCCACACCGGTAATGTCATTAAATGGAATCGGAGAAGATCCCCATGAGGCAGGACTTTCCACCACTGCAGTGATCCGCTCTTCGACAAACGTATTCCATTGCTGGCAGGAGGGACACCGGCCGATCCATTTCGGCGCTGTCTGGCCGCATTGCTGGCAAACGTACTGTGTCTTCGGTTTCATGTTTCGCCACGCTTACGGAGATTTGGCCCGTTCTCAATCCGCGGCTATTGTAGGTCGAGAAGTGTTTCGAAGCGTGTGAATTCCCGCAGGAATGCAAGTCTCACAACACCCGTCGGACCGTTGCGCTGCTTGGCGATGATCAACTCAGCCAGGCCGGCGTTTTCTTCGGAGGGTTTATATACTTCCTCGCGGTAGATGAACATCACGACGTCTGCGTCCTGCTCAATCGAACCGGACTCACGCAAATCCGAAAGCTGCGGCTTGTGATCGCCCTGTCGTTGTTCGGGAGCGCGGCTCAACTGAGAAAGCGCCAAGACTGGCACGCTCAATTCCTTGGCGAGCGCCTTCAATCCGCGCGAAATGCCGGAAATTTCCTGAGTTCGATTTTCGATGCGGCCATAACCGGACATCAGTTGCAGATAATCCACGATGATCATGCTCAGTCCATGCTCGGCTTTCAACCGCCGGCACTTCGCGCGCATTTCCATCACTGTGAGCGTAGACGAATCGTCGATAAACATGGGCGCCTGGGTTGTCCTTCCAAGCGAATCGATAAGCTTTCGGAAATCGTCCTTGCTCAGGTAACCCGTGCGAACCTTATGCGCGTCGACACGTGCTTCCGCGCAAAGCATCCTCAATAACAACTGTTCTTTCGACATCGAGAATGATCAGATCCGAGGACTGCAGACCCGATGTCATACGATCCAGGTCGCGAAATCCCGTGGCCACGCCGGTGATCATTTCTCGTTCGGTGTAAAGCTTCTCGAGCAGCTTCGTCGCCGGCAGCTCCATGTCCTTCACCGAAATGAACCCGGTTCTCAGGCGCTTTTCTGAAAGACCAAACAGTGCCTGCTCCGCCCGGTCGAGAATTTCTTCAGCCGGCTCGGCCTGGTCAAAACATTCGGCCATGATCTTGTTCGCCGAATTGATCAACTGACGCATCAGAGCCTTCTCGCTAATGATTTCGATGTAGTGATCAATGTTGGCCAGGTGCGGAATCCCATCCAGCAAGCCAGCTAAATAGGTGATGCCGCCGGCGCTCTCCAGTTGTGATGCGCGCACCAGCTCTTCCTGGATCGTGATCAGGTCAATGGCCTTCGACCGCTCGATCAATTCGACCATCTTCCGGTAGATGACGCGGTGCGCATCGAGATAGAAATCTTCCGGTCGCAGTGTTTCAATGACTCTGTAATAGTTTTCGTTGTTGACGAGGATGGAGCCGAGAACGGATTTTTCGGCGTCGATGTTATGAGGAAGTGTTCGTTCGAGACTTTGGGTTGACATAAGGATTTCGAACTTCGAATTTGCGAATTTTAAACGCACTCAATTCGAAATTCGGAATTCGAAATTCGAAATCCTTACTTACCTTCAGTCTCAGGTTCAACTTTCAGCTTGACGTGTGCTGTGACGTCCTTAAACAGACGGATAGGGATCGAAAATTCGCCAAGGGTCTTGATGTGGTCGTCCATATGGATCTTCCGCTTCTCGATCTGATATCCCTTTTTCTCGAGCTCTTCGGCCACATCAGAGTTTGTGACCGATCCATATAGCGCCTCCTGCTCTCCGACTTTTCGGCGGACGACGATCTCGACCGCATCGAGCATTTCCTTCAGTTTTTCGGAGTCGTCTTTTTGTTTGGCTTCTTTCCGAAAAAGGGACTGGCGCTCGGACTCAATAACTTTGCGGTTTCCCGGTGTCGCTACGTATGCCAGCTTTCGCGGCAGGAGATAGTTTCGAGCATAACCATCAGCGACCTTAATCACCTGGCCGGCACGGCCCAGACTGTCGATGGTTTCTCTCAGGATAACTTCCATAGAACCTCACAACGATTTCGAAATTCGAATTTCGAAATTCGAATTTTAAAACGCTACTCCGTCGCGAACGGGAGCAGGGCAATATTTCTTGCCTTCTTGATGGCGTCGCTCAACAGCCGCTGATGCGGGGAACAGACGCCGGATATGCGGCGCGGCATGATTTTGGCGCGCTCCGGCACAAACTGTGAAAGTAACTTCACGTCCTTGTAGTTGATGGAATCAATGCGTTCCACGCAGAATTTACAGACTTTCTTCCGGCGGTAGTATTGTTTCTGACCTGCCGGACGTTTTTCTCTCGGTGATCTCATTGCATTGCCTCTTCTATAGACTGCCCAGACGCAGACGCGGCCGCACCTGAACCCCGGCGTGCAGCACGCTTCTGGCGGTACTTCCGAATTTTCTCCAGTCGGCGGACATCGTCGTCGACACGAACGGTGATGTACTTGATGACGGCATCCATCACGCGAAGGCGGCGTTCACACTCCTTGACGATGTCGCCATTGGCCGCAGTCGCAAATAGCACGTAATAGCCTTCGCGAAGTCGATCGACTTCATACGCAAGCCGGCGCTTGCCCATTTTTTCGATCTTCTGGATCTGCCCGCCGCCCGATGTGATCACTGCTTCCAGCTGAGCGTTGATCTTGTCGATCTCGTCTTCCACCGCGTTCGGATTGACGATAAACATGATTTCATAATTTCGCATTTGATATCCTTCTATTTAATCCGCACAATCCGCGACTACTGATCTTCCCGCAAGTCGATACCGTTATAAGCGGCCATCGCTTTTTCGATGCCGTCGGTCAACAGGCTCTCAACCGCCTTCGTCGCAATCTTCTCGGCTTGATCCAACAGGGCCCGGTCGCTCTTTACCACTTGGGATAAGACGAACTCTCGAACATCACCGATTTCGCGACCCGGGCGAATGCCGACTCGGACTCGCAGAAATTTGTCGGAACCGAAGGTTGAAATTAAAGATTTTACCCCATTATGCCCACCGGCCGAACCTCTTTGCCGGAGTCGAAGCCTTCCAAGCGGCAGGGCCACGTCATCATAAACGATAATCACATCCTGAACCGCGGACTCGAAACGCTCGAAAACGGGCGGGAGCGCTTCTCCGCTTCGATTCATGTACGTCTGCGGAAGCACCAGTACCGCGGTTTGGCCGGCAAGTCCGACTCTCCCGGAAACCAGCGCTGGACCGCATCGCTCGTCGATGCGGATACCCAATCCTCTGCCAATAAGCTCCACAACGCGAAAGCCTACGTTGTGATAAGTGTGCGCGTATTCTTCGCCGGGGTTACCGAGACCGACGATGAGCCAGAGAGATTTCGGATTTCGGATTTCGGATTTCGGAATTGGGGAACCCTCTTCCATTCACGGTCCCCCAAATCCGATATCCGAAATCCGAAATCCGAAATACATTACTCCGGTGGTGCCTCTTCTTCCTTCTTACCCTTCTTCAGGACCTCTGGCTCTGTCGGGGCAGCGGGAATTTCGCCTTCCACAACTGGAGCAGCGGGTGTAGGAACGGCCTCTTCCTTCACCGATACAACGTGGACGACGACTTGATCCGGCGCTTGAAGCACCTTCACCTTTGCGCTCACCAGAAGGTCGGAAACACGGGCAGCACCGTTGATCCCGAGATCCGTCACATCGACTTCGATTCGCTCCGGAATATCGCCGGGCAAGCACTCCAATTCGATCTCACGCAGGACCATTTCGAGAATTCCCGCATCGACTTTTACGCCGCGGGCTTCGCCCTTGGCAACGACGGGAACAGTCACACGAATCGCCACATCCATCGCGATGCGATAGAAGTCGGCATGCAGAAAGCTGTCTTTGATCGGATCGACCTGCCAGCTCTTGAGAATGGCGTTGGTCGCGCCCTTCCCTGTAATGTCGAGCTTGAGAATAGCGTTGCGTCCAGCTTCCGAGCGCAGCACTCTCTGCAGCGCCTTAGGATCGACGCTAACCGCTATGTTGTCACCATTGCCGCCATAGACCACACCGGGGACGAAACCCTGTCGGCGGAGCCGCCGCGCGGCGTTTTTTCCGCGGCCAGTCCGGTCTTTGGCATTCACTACGATTTCGGCCATAAAAACTCCAAAGGCTCCTCAAATAAACAATACGCTCACCGACGTCTCTTCATGGATCGATTGGACGGCTTCCGCCAGCAGCTTACCCACGCTGAGCACGGAAATCTTTTTGCATCTCTTCGCCTCGTTATGCAGGGGAATGGTGTTGGTCACGACGACCTCCATCAGGTCCGATTTCTGGATGCGCTCGACAGCCGGGCCCGAGAGCACCGGATGCGTGCAACACGCATGAACTTTGGTCGCACCAGCTTTGAGAAGCGCTTCCACTGCTTTTACGAGCGTCCCCGCCGTGTCGATGATGTCGTCCACAACCAGGCACGTCTGGCCGTCCACATCACCGATCACGTTCATCACCTGGGCAACGTTAGCTTCGATTCGCCGCTTGTTCATGATCGCCAGTTCGGCATTCAAGCGTTTTGCAAATGCTCTGGCGCGTTCCACGCCGCCAGCGTCCGGAGAAACCACCGTCAGATTCTGCAGATTCAGCTTTTGAAAGTGCTCCACCAGAACCGGCGTCGCGAACAGGTGATCGACAGGGATGCTGAAGAAGCCTTGGATCTGTGGAGCATGCAGGTCCATTGTAAGCAACCGATCGGTACCCGAGGCGACGAGCAAGTCCGAAACGACTTTCGATGAAATGGGAACCCGCGGCTTGTCCTTACGATCCTGCCGTGCATAGCCAAAGTACGGAAGCACGGCCGTGATGCGCTTCGCGGACGCGCGCTTGAACGCATCAATCATCAGGAACAGCTCGATGAGATTCGAATCCACCGGTGGGCACGTCGGCTGCAGGATGAAGACATCGGCCCCTCGCACATTTTCAAGGATCTGAAAGTAAATCTCACCGTCGCTGAATCGCGTGACGGATGATTTGCCGACCTCGCAATCGAGATACTCGCAAATCTCATTCGTGAGCGCCGTGTTGGCGGTTCCACCGAAGATTTTGAGTTCGTTGCTCACAAGCAGGTCTCAAGTCCAGCACTGGGGCGGGAGGATTCGAACCTCCGAATACAGGTTCCAAAGACCTGTGCCTTACCACTTGGCCACGCCCCAAGACAAGCATTTGAAATTCGAATTGACTGAGGCCTTGCCTCGAAATTTGCAATTCGAAGTCTACTCTTTTTCCACCATTCTCTGGAAATACTCCCAACGCGGCAATGGTTTTGTCAGCTTCACACGAAAACGCCCGTCCAGGGCCGATCCAGCGCGAATGGCATCCGATATCATCAGAAATTGACCGTATACCGCAGAGCCGCTGCCCGAAAGCGCTGCTCGATCCGCACCAAACTTCAACAGTTGGTCCTTGATCGTCGCCAGTTCGGGGTACCGCGCAAAGACCGGGGCTTCAAAGTCGTTAGTCCATTGGTTGGTCGCACACTCCGGCCCGTTCGGAGCATGGAAACCCTCAATACTATTGAGTCTATTGCTGACCGTCAACCACGAATACGCCTCGGCGGTAGGGATCATCAGGCCCGGATCGACAAGAACCAGCCAAGATGCACCAGCGTCATCCATTTTGTAGACCTGACCTCTTGAAAAGCCGCTGCAGTCCCATGAACGTGACAGCGGCATCCGCGCTGCCACCACCAAAGCCGCGGCCAATAGGAATATTTTTCGTGACTTTGATCCGAACATTGGCGGTTAAATGTGCGAGTCTCTCGTACGCACGAACGGCGCGTACCACAAGATTCGTCTCGTCCTCTGGCGTTCCAGGAGCGGAAAACTCGAATCGGTTAGCCGGCTCAAGATGAATCTCATCCCACCAATCGATGGCCTGCAGGATGGTCCTCACCTCGTGATAGCCATCTTCGCGATGACCGAGGACTCTCAGATCAAGATTAATTTTCGCGAACGCGCGCAACAGCATAAAGCCGACTAAAGAATCGAGGTTTGATGAAGCCCAACCAAAACAGGGCTTTAACAGCATAAAAAGGCGCCGAGCGACGAAGAAACCAAAATGGATAAATGGGATCGGACCGCTCGATGGAGACTTCCGTCGAGTAGCGCCGGAGCAAATTCTCGAGTGAGCCGGATTCAAAGAAATGCAGATGATCTGATGACAGCATGTGAGCGTAAGTCACGTCGTTCGCTTTCATGACCTCGATATCTTCCGAGTTCGGAACAGTGATGAGCACATTCTTTCGGGCAACCCGAAAAGCTTCACGCAAGACGGCCTGCACATCAGGAACGTGCTCCAAAACTTCAAATATCATCACCGAATCGAACGTGCGGTCGCCGAACGGAAGCACCGAGTCCACATTCACGACTGGCAAGCCTTGAGTGGTCGCCTTTCTCAGATACTCGAAATTGATATCGCATCCCACGCACCTCACACCGTCGCTCAGCAGCACCCCGCTGTAAGCGCCGAAACCGCATCCAAGGTCGAGTACCGAAACGCCAGCATGACGTCGCGCGAATCGGATGAATGCCCGGTAATGCTCGCCTGGTTTGGCCGGTATTCCTGGTTGGTAGAAGTCCTCGCGCGTCTTCACTCTGGTATTATCAACGCCCGGACAGCTATGCGACATCGATTTCTGCCTGCCGTGTCGTTTCTGTATCTCGTCGCAGCCAACCTGACTTGGATCGCACGGGACACGCGGCCTCCCTTCTGGGATATGGCAATCCATCAGAGTTCAGCGCTTCGCATTTATGAGGCGTTTGCGAACCTGGGAATTCGCGCGATCGCAACTCTTCCTTCGCTGACCGGTTCTTATCCTCCGCTATATCAGTCGATCGTCGCCGTTTTCTATGCGGCATTCGGAAGATCGGTCGATGCGGCACAGTCCGCCAACCTTTTTGCCATTGCGCTGCTGCTTGTCGCGACCTACGAACTGGGACGCACACTTTTGACACCTCTTGCGGCGGCCGCAGCGGCCGTGCTTGTAAACTTCTATCCATATCTCGCGTGGCTCTCTCGAGAAACTCTAATCGACTACTGGCTGACCACGATGGTCGCGCTCGCAATATGGATGCTGGTGCGGACCAATGAGTTTTCGGACCGCCAGCGCTCACTGGTCTTCGGTGTCGTTTGTGGCCTGGGCATGCTGACGAAGTGGACCTTCATTTTCTTTGTGGCCCTTCCTGCGTTGTGGTACGCGAGAAAAAATATCAAGAATGCTGCGATTGCGGCGTGCGCTGCTGCAGTGATCGCCGGTTACTGGTACGTACATGCTCTCCATGCATTGACAGATTTGCTGGCCACAAACACGGCTGGCGCGGTCAACGAAGGCGATCCGCGCCGACTGAGTTTTCAAGCAGCTGTCTTTTATATCCGAGCGATGGAAGGTTATCAGTTGTTTCTTCCGCTATTCCTCGCATTCATTGCCGGTGCAATTCTTCTCGCTCGCAAATTTGATCGAGCATGGATTCCTGTAGTTCTATGGATCGTTGGCGGCTGGCTCGGCTTGATGCTGTTTCAAAACAAAGATCCTCGCTACAGCGCTCCGCTGTTGCCAGCAGTTGCATTGATCACTGCTCAAATCTTCCAACGGAAAGAGGTTTTGGTCGCGGTTTTTATGCCCCTTCTCTTGTTCCAGCATTACCTGGTTTCTTTTGGTGTCCGGCGGCTACCCCCCGCCGTGGTGTTGGCGAAAGGAGTGGAAGGGCCGCTTTCCTGGAACTGGAATCTATATACACAGCGTTATTTCGACCTTTGGGGACCACCCGCCCGCGAGGACTGGAAAATCCGATACGTCCTGGACAGAGTCACCGGACCAGACAGCAAACTGGTGCGCCTGGGCATCGTACCGGATATTCCGCGCTTTGATCTCTCCGCCTTCGAGTTCTATATCGATCTTTGGAAATTTCCGGTAAAGGTCGATCGCCTGGTGACTTTCGATGAAAACGCGATCGTGAACAACGACTACATCCTGGTTTCCGAAAAGGATAGAGGATTCGAACCGGGCTCCTTCTTCACCATGGATCTTCGTAACATAAATCAGTACATCTTTCGCCGTCCGGAATCATTTCGCGTTATCGATTCCTTTCCCCTCCCGAATGGCGATGTGATCCGGCTGTACAAAGTTGCACGCTCATAAGGCTAGACACGTGGAACCTTTATCTACATCCGCGCGAAGCTGAGAGACTACTGTGTTTCTAAAATTCGCGTTGTCAGAGGAGGCAGCTATTGCTAGGATCGGCCGACGAGGCTAATCCGGCGATGTGGAAGTGGTTAGAGGCACAGTATTCTCTAGAGGCGTTGTCGTCTGCGTGGGGTGCCGTCGTTCTTGGGTATGCCGGATTTTTAGTCTTGGAGCGGCTAGTGCCGGCGCAACGTAATCCTGGGATTCGAGAGTTTGCGGCGGATGTTCGGGCGAATCTGGTCTATTTTCTACTGAATCCGGTCGCGCTGTTTCTCGGGGGATGGTTGTCGAGTCCGGCTGCCTGGTATTTGGGTGGGCCGCAATTTCGGATAAATCTGGCGGCGTTTGGGCCCGGGCCAGTTGGTGGCTTCCTGCTCGCGTTGGTTCCCATCTTTGTTTTCGACTTTTTTTACTACTGGTTTCACCGCTTTCAGCATGAGTGGTCGTGGTTGTGGGAGGTGCATCGCCTGCACCACTCCGAGCAGGTCTTAAATGTCACGACGAATTTTCGGCACCACTGGCTGGAGGAGTTCTTTAGGGCATTTTTTATCGTTCTACCGATGAACTGGCTGATTCGGATTGGGCCGGCTACCTCGGCTGTTGCGGCGCTCTTGATTTCTCAGTGGAGTAGTTTCTTTCACGCGAACATCCGAGTAGGTCTGGGTCCGCTGACGGGTTTGGTAACGGGTCCGCAGTACCATCGGATTCACCATAGTATTGAATCGAAGCATGCTGGGAAGAACTACGCCGCGTTTTTCCCATTATGGGATTGGGTTTTTGGGACGTATTGGCGGCCGGCAAGAGGAGACTGGCCGGAGACCGGGCTTTCCGATACCAATGGAATTTGGGGTTTTCGGGAGATGGTGCTTTCGCCGTTCGCGGGCTGGTGGCGGACACTTCGAGGGGCTTCGCGGCTTGCACGCACTCCGCGTCCGAAAGGAACCCGTGCTGTGGTGAAACAATGACCGGTCTCGGACGTACGGCCGGAATGTCATCCTGGGCGTGGATTCTCGGCCTGCAGTTACTGCTGGTCCTGCCCTTTGTCGGGCAGCCCATACACTTGGATGATCCCATCTTTCTTGATATCGGCCGCAATGTGCTCAAGACGCCCTGGCACGCACATGATTTTCCATACTGCTTCGACGGGGGCTGTGTTCCGGATATGGCCAGTCACAGCCATCCGCCTTTCGTGGGCTACTGGATCGGCCTGTTGCTTCGGTTGTTTGGCGAAGGCCCGCGGCTGCACATCACTCTGCATCTAGGCTTCCTGGTCTTTCCGCTGCTCTTCGCCGCCGGCATGTATCGTCTGGCCCTTAGGTTCGCTGGTTCGCCGGCGCTGGCAGCAGCAGTGGCGATAGCGAGTCCAACCGCAGTAGTGATGTCCCATAACCTGATGTCCGACTACCCCAGTCTCGCCTTTTGGACCCTGGCATTGGCGCTGTATATCGGCGGCGTGGATGACCGGAAGCCTGCCAGAGTCTGGATTTCCGGGATCTTCCTCGCTCTGGCGGCCTTCTGTTCCTATACGGCGTCGATGGCGGTTGGGATATGCTGGCTTTATTCGTGGCTGAAAAGATCCAAAATGCGTGCAGCTTTCTGGGCACCGCTACTGGCGATCATCTGGATGGCGGCATGGTTGACCTATTCCTCCTTGTATTTCCACCGCTTTGTGCTTGCCCGCACAGCACTATATTTCTTACAGACCAAAGGAAGTTTGAGTGCGGCCGCGCTTGGAAATAAGCTGCTGTCCTTTCCAATGATGCTGGCCGGAACGCTGGCTTTGCCCGTGCCTCTGGTTCGTGCAGCGCTGGGCTGGTGGAATGGGCGAGCAGCAATTTTATGGGCGATGATCAGTGCCGCCGTGGCTCAAATCTATACGGCCGACTATCCTTTGTCGGAGCGGTTTCTGGTGGTGTTGTTATTGGCCGTGGGTGGATGGATGATTTTCGGTCTGCTGTTGTGCATATGGCAATCCTGCACCAAGAGCCCGTCACCGGAATTGCGGCAGGATGCTCTCGTTCTGACGGCTTGGGCCGCCGTGGCAACTGCACTCGTGCTATTCGTATACCCTTACGCGTCGGCCCGCTATCTGTTACCCCTGCTGCCTCCATTGGTGTTGCTGGCCTTTTTTAGGTTCCCGACGGCGACGCAAACCAGCCTGCGCTGGTCCGCAGGGTTTGGCCTGTCCACGGCGCTGGTGATGGGACTTGGTCTATCGGCGGCCGATTTCGAAATGGCCCGAGTGCACAGAGACATCGCCCGATACTTTGGCGAGGCATTGAAAGGCTGGGAGAAGCAAACCCGCTTCGGGGGAGAATGGGGATTCCGGCATTACATGTTAGAGCAGGGTTTCCGCCAATTTATCTCCACGAATAACGATCTTAAGGGAGGGCAATTGATCATCTCTCCGC
>QHXC01000667.1 GCA_003222815.1 Acidobacteriota bacterium
ATATCTGCGGCATGATGAGGAGTCGAATGGAGAGACGCGGGAGGCCTTGCCAGGTCGTTGGCAGAGAAATCGGACCCGAACGCGCTTCCTCCATCTCACGCCTCACTATTTCTTCGCACTTGCGCTTTTCATTGCCGCCCTGCTGAGCAAAAGCGTGACGGCGACGCTGCCGGCGGCGCTGCTGGTAGTGATATGGTGGCGGCGGGGGAGGCTGTCCTGGATGGAGGATGTCCTGCCGCTGTCGCCCTGGTTTGCGTTGGGAATGGCCGCGGGGTTGTTCACGGCGTGGGTGGAGCGCCGGTTCGTGGGCGCGGAAGGAGTGGAGTTCACGCTGAGTGCGGTGCAGCGGTTCCTGGTTGCGGGGCGGGTGGTATGGTTTTATCTCGGAAAGCTTTTGTGGCCTGCGAACCTGATTTTTTTACGTAGGCTCGCTGTTTCCGGCGCTTGGATTTTTCAATGCCTACCCCTTCATCTATTCCTTTGTGGCGGATCACTTCCAATACCTCGCCAGCTTGGGGGTGATCGCATTGGTTGCCGCCGGCTACGGGAAGTGGCCGACTGCGGCCGCTGCCGCCGCGATCTGCGTACTCGGCACGCTTACTTGGTTTGAATGCCGGATATACCGCGATTCGGAGACGTTGTATCGGACGACGCTGGCGCGCAATCCCGGTTGCTGGATGGCGTACAACAATCTCGGTTTCGTTGTCCAGGGCGACGGCAGGGTGTCGGAGGCCAGTGCCCTCTATCAGCAGGCATTGAGGATCAAACCGGATTACGTCGAAGCACACAGCAACCTGGGGACCGTGTTTTACACCGAGGGTCGTTTGGCAGACGCAATCGCCCAATTCGAGGAGGCACTGCGGCTCAGGCCGAATTACGCCGAAGCCCGGAACAATCTCGGCAACTCCTTGGTTGCCGCGAACCGGCTGCCAGAAGCGATCGCTCAATTCGAGGAGGCGTTGCGGCTGAAACCAAGCTATCCCGAAGCCAACCTCAATTTGGGATCCGCGCTGTTCAGGGTTCACCGGCTTCCCGAGGCGACCACCAGCATCAAAGAAGCACTCCGGCTCAAACCCGACTACGCGGAAGCCCACGACGCCTTAGGCGTTGTATGGTACAACTCCGGCCGTTTGCCGGAGGCGATCGCTCAATTCGAGGAGGCGGTTCATTTGAAGCCGGATTATGGCGCTGCTCACCGGGACCTGAGTGCGGCGCTGTGGGCATCCGGCCGGCCGGCCGAGGCCATCGCCGAATTGGAAGCTGCGCTGCGCCTCGCTCCGGATGACACGGAAGCGGCCAGTGCTCTAGGCAGTGCGTATTATATGGCGGGCCGCTTCCCGGAGGCGGCCGCGCGGTACGAGGACGTATTGCGGCTCAAACCCAGTCAGGCGGATGCCCACAACAGTCTGGGTCTCGCCTTGCAGTCTTTGCACAGGCCTGAGGAGGCCTTGGCACACTTTCGGGAGGCGATACGGCTGAGTCCCGATTACGCTGAGGCCCACTATAACCTGGGCCTTAGCCTGACAGCGTTCGGCCGCCGTGACGAGGCGATGGCCGAATTCAAGGCCGCAGTGCGATACAAGCCCGACTACGCCGAGGCCCACGACCATCTGGGCGCCGTGTTTTACGCCGCCGGCCGATTCGCGGAGGCGGTTGCGGAGTTCACTGAGACCGTGCGGCTCAAGCCGGATCTGGCTGGGGCCCGTGATAATTTGGAACTTGCACGGCGTGCTGTGGGATCGGCGGGACAAGCCAAGGGCGCGCGATGACGTGCTCTCAAACCATGGTCTGGATGAGTCCAAAGCCAACCCGCAAGAGGGTCGTATATAGATGATAGAAGGCCTGGCCAAGATCGAAGGTTGTCCCACATTGCGGCTTTGCCCAACGGAAGACAATGCTCTGACTGTAGGGGCGGTCTATGACCGCCCGTTCTTCCTAGATTCAACGAAATACGGGCGGTCATAGACCGCCCCTAAAGTTGCGAACTTCGCATCCGACGATTCGTTGGACAAAGCCCCTGCGGCCGAACTCCAAAAAAGTTCTAAACGAATTTCTTCTTCGAGCGGTATTACCTACTGAGGGTAATTCGAATGGAATTCCGGCCGGACGGTTCATCTCTTAAAGTCAGCGCGCTGTGGATGTCCAGCCTGGAGTCGACACCGGAAAATCCAGCGCCAGCGGCGGAAATGACTGCTTTGCTGGAGCAGGCAATGGCCGGGGATTCCGCGGCTTTCGAGCAAATCCTGATCCGGCATGAACGCCGTGTTCTAAGGCTTGCCTGGAGCCTGCTTGGAAGCATGGCTGACGCGCAGGATGCGGCGCAGGAAGTGTTCCTCCGCGCCTTCAAATATCTCCACCGATTCGATGTTCGCAAGCCTTTCCAGCCCTGGCTCCTGAGGATGACCGTGAATGTTTGTCGGGACCTTGGCCGGAAGAGGCAGCGGCAGAGAAGAATTTTTTCGGATATCGATCCGCTCTATGTTGAATTCGAGGATAGGGGCTCTGCAAACGACCCGCACCACGCGCTGGCATCCGAACAACAAAAGCAGATTCTTCAGAAGGCGCTAACGGCGCTGCCTGAGAAGCAAAGGACGGCTCTGATTCTTCGAGATATCGAAGGTCTGTCGACGGCAGAAGTTGCGG
>QHXC01000470.1:0-9671 GCA_003222815.1 Acidobacteriota bacterium
CGAGCAGAAACCCATCTACCGCCTGCTTTTGATACGACCGCAGCGCGAGGGGTGCCCCTGCGGCTGTGACTGTCCTTAAATGAAGATCGAGTTCGTCGCCCGTTCGGTATCCGGCTAAATCTTCAACGGGGAAACCGGCTTTCAACAGAGCCTGCTTCACATGGCCGCGCATGCCCGGCCGTACCCGGACGTGGCCGGAGGCATCCGCGGATTGGATAAGCGGCGCCACAAACTTGTGACGCGCAACTTCCGTAAGAAGGATCCTGTCATCACTCTCCAGGAACAATTCGTCGCTGGTTGCCTGGAGCCTCAACCGCCCGTAGCGGCCGCAGAAATCGCGAATCTCGCTCACCACGTTGTGAGGCGGAGCGTAACGGCCGTAGGCTTCGAGGACCCCGAGAATCTCCTCGACCGTCATGCCGGCGGAACGCGCGTTCCATAACGAGAGCGGTGTAATTCGATACGTGTGAAAATGCTCCGGACTCTTCACCAACTCCGCAAACCGTCCCAATGCGTCCCGCGCCGCCGCGAACGCTTCGTTATCGGTCTCGAGGAGCACGGTCTTGTCCGATTGCGCGATGAGAGGGCCGCTCATCTGCGTTCGTCCTCCACTTCTTCAATGTGTGTCTATCTTTTTGAAACGGGTAACGGACAATGCAGGTCCATCTCGCTCGGGCAGATCAAAAAAATTGGCGGGCTTTTGGAATTGAAGGGAAATTCGGGGACAGACACCGAATTCTGTACTTTCAAGAATTCGGTGTCTGTCCGCCTGTCCCCGAATTTCCCTCCCGCAACTCGCCGTAGACGTGCTCGACTTCGCGTCTTGTTGCTTCAAGGGAACCGGAAGTATCGATCAAGTAGTCGGCGTATTTCATTTTCTCTTCCAAGGGCATCTGGGAACGAATTCGTGTCTCGATCTGCTCTTTGGATAGGCCGGAGCGCTGCCGCAGCCGGCGCCTCTGTTCTTCGGGAGGACATGCGACAACGATTACTTTGTCGTAATTTTTGTATGTCTCCGCTTCGATCATTAGCGCCGCATCAACGATTGCAATTCCCTGCGGATCTCGAGCTTCGAGTTCCATGAGCCATTCCTGCTGGCGCTGGACGACGGCGGGGTGAACGAGGCTGTTGAGCTTCCTGCGGGCTTGAGGATCGTTAAACACGATTTCCCCGAGAATCTTGCGATTGATGGTTCCGTCAGGGGCGAGAATACCATCGCCGAATGCCTGAACGACCGCCACATGAACCGCCTGACCGGGCTCCAACAGTTGATGTGTGATGTTGTCCGAGTCGATCAGGTGGCATCCCAGCTCGACAAACATACGGCCGACGGTGCTCTTGCCTGTGGCGATTCCACCGGTGAGCCCGACCCGGAGCATCAGAGACCTCGTCGTATACGGGCAGCTTTTACGGTGTTCTTCATCAGCATTGCGATGGTCATCGGCCCGACCCCGCCTGGCACGGGAGTGAGCATCGATGCGACTTCCTTCACAGCGCGCTGGTCCACGTCACCGGCCCAGACGTAGCCGCGCTTTTCGAAATCCTTCCACCGGACTTCGTCATCTCCGAAGAGGCGCTGGACGTCCGCGCGGTCCGCAACCTTGTTGGTTCCAACGTCAATCACGACGGCGCCCGGTTTCACGAAATCTTGAGTCACCATTGCCACTTTGCCAATGGCCGCCACCAGGATGTCGGCTTGCCGCGTCACCTTAGGCAGGTTGCGCGTTTTCGAATGGCAGATGGTCACGGTGGCATTTGCGTGCATGAGCAAAGCCGCCTGAGGTTTGCCCACATCATCGCTGCGTCCCAAAACGACGGCATTGGCCCCTTCGATCTCGACGCCGGTGCGATACAGCAACTCCATGACGCCAAGTGGCGTACATGCCACCAGGGTTTCGTGGCCTAGCAACAGCGACCCCAAATTGTGCGAATGAAAGCCATCGACATCCTTTTGAGGATCAACCCCTTCAAGGATCGTATGCTTGCTGACCGGCTTCGGCAGTGGAAGCTGAACGAGAATGCCGTCAATCTTGTCATCGTCATTTAGCTTTCGAACCTCCCAGAGGAGTTCTTCCGTCGTGACCGTGCTTGGGATTGTCAACTTTCGGCTGTATATCCCGAGCTGCTCGCAGGTCTTCGCTTTCAGGTTCACATATGCCGATGACGCCGCGTCGTCGCCAACTAGAACGACCGCAAGTCCTGGCTGCACGCCGCGCCTGGACAGGTCCTTGACCTGGCGAGCAACCTCGATCTTTATATCTTCTGCGATTTTCGTTCCGTTAATGAAGGCAGCAGTCATATAAAAGAACCTTGGAGGGAATTTCGGGACGGAGGAAAAATGGGGAAAAATGGGGACGTAGCCCTGTGTCCCCAAACAAAAAATGGGGACACAGGGCTACGTCCCCATTTTTCCGCCGTCCCGAAATTCCAAAATCATCATACACTGGGAATCCGATGGGTCTCGTGTTAATCCTTTCTCTGCTGGTGCCTTCGACAGCATTCGAATCCACAATTGATCGGGCATTCACCCTGCTTCGTAATAATCAGTGGGCAGGCGGCGCGTCTGCTCTCGATCAGGCTTACATCGAAGACCCGGGGCTTTTCTCCGCCAATAACTTTCATTACTTGCGAGGACGCGTTGCAGAAAATCAGCGCGACTGGCAGGGTGCGCTCGAGGAATTCAAGAAGATTGGCCCCGGCAATCCGCTCCATACACTGGCGGTATGGCATGCGGCCAGGGCTTCGGCTCAACTGCACGACGATGTGGCGGCCGAGGTATTTCTCAGCGATCTGCCCAGAGACTTCCCCGGGGATTTGAAATTACAGATCGCCCGCGAATCCAGTGAGGCACTGGCCTTGAAGATTTACCAGGACGTGCCGACCAGAGAAGCCCGCCTGGCGCGTGCGAAGCTTCTCGGCGATCATGACGCGTTATGGTCACTGCTTCGCGAGCGCAAGGACGACGACGTCGCACTCGAATGCGTACGCCTGGTTGCGGCGTCCGCGTCGGCGCCGCAAGATCAGATGGCGGTCGGGGAGGTGTATGCCACACACCGCCAGTTCGACGATGCAATTCGTGTCTTTCAGAGCGCCGCAGAGAGTCCTTCCTATGCAGCCGCAGCCCGGTATCAGATCGCGCGCGCTCATTTCCAGCGGGGGAACCATAAACTTGCTCTGGATGTCTTCCAGAGCATCGCGAGGGATTTTCCAGGAACCCATTGGGAGAAAGATTCGGAATATCAGATTGCCGCTTGCTACTGGCGGCTTGGTGAGTATCGCAACTCCGAGAAGGCGTATGTAAGTTACATCGATAAGTACGCCAGCAACGATGAGGACGACGCCGTCCGCAATCTCATCGACGTCTATCGGGTTCTTGACGAAAACCAAAAAGCTCTTTCGTCTCTTGACCGGACGCTTGCGAAACGCCTTTCCACGACCAACCGCCAGGTCCTGCTGTTTACCAAAGCGAAGATTCTCTACACGCAAAAACGGTATACAGCCGCACTCAGGATTTTTGAATATCTCGGAAGAATCCGTTTGCGCCCAGCGCCGGGCGGCACGACGCCTGAAGAAGTGCAGTATTTCCAGGCGCTGTGCCTGTCAAAGTCCGGGAACAAGCCCCGCGCAGAACCGATCTGGCGCAGGCTTGCTCGCGAACGATTTTCTTACTACGGCCAGCGTGCAGCAGAAAAGCTTGGGGCGCGCGTGGTGAGGGACCAACAGCGGGACTGTACCGCGCTCCACGATACTACATCGCAAAATATTGAAGCTGGCCTCGCAAAGCTCCGGCATGCCTTCCGCTCGCAGATCGATTCGAAAGCGGACGCGCTTTCCGAACTCATTTTTCTGGGACTTTGGGATGAAGCTTCTCTTTGGGTCGACCGGCCCGGCTATCGCCGAGACGCGCGCCTGGCGGCTCAGATCTCTTTTCTCGCAGGACGATATTACCGGTCGGTCATGTATGCCCAGCAGTTGCCGAAGGGCGAATCAGGCACGTTAGCTTTGTTGTATCCGGTGGGCTTTCGACAAGCCGTGTGCGAGGCTGCCGGCATGTTCAAAGTTGATCCGTTATGGCTCCATGCAATCATCTGGCAGGAGAGTAAGTACAACCCGAACGCCAGGTCCGGCGCTTCGGCCCGTGGTTTGATGCAGCTCATTCCGGAGACAGCTAAGGCCGTTGCATCGGAAATCGGCATGCCGGAACTGACGCTGGACCGGCTCTACGATCCGGCAGTGAACTTACGAACAGGCGCCCAGTATTGGTCTTCGTTGCTGGAAAAGCTGAAATCTCCGGAGATGGCTTTGGCCGCGTACAACGGCGGACTCGATAATGTACAGAGATGGAAGAACAAATGGCCTGGCGCTGGGGATGATACGGATCTTTTCGTCGCCGACATCGGTTTTGTCGAAACCAAGGCGTACGTGATGGCGGTCTTCGCGGCGCATGCAGCATATGCCACACTTCAGTAAGGAAACCAATGCGCCCAGAAAGAATCTTCTTCGGACTACTCTTTGGGATCCTCGCGGTGCTCGCGGTGATCATCATGTGGCCGTTTCTCACCTACATCGTTTTGGCCGGAATCCTCGCGTACACGTTGTTTCCCGTCTACCGTTTTTTCAATAGGCATACGCGCCGGCCGGAGATGGCATCAGCGTTGTCGATATTGCTGGCGCTTCTTTTGATGGTGCTCCCATCTTTTTTCCTCGTCAGCGAACTGGTGCAACAGGTTTCCGGCGCATATAGCAACTTTCAAGCGGAAAACATCCAGCGCGTGGCCGACTATCTGAGTGGGCTCACCGGCAATCGCATCGATTTTCAAGGAGTGCTCAGCTCTGGCATCGAACAGATACGCCGTTCGATTGTAGGTTTGGCGCCTGACATTCTGGGATCGATTGGAGAATTGATGGTCGGCCTCTTCATCATGTTCTTCGTCATGTATTACGGCTTCCGCGATGGTGAAGGCTTTATTAAACGAATACGTGACCTGCTTCCGCTGGAACCCGCACTCAAAGAATCGTTGTTCTACGAAGTCCGGACTATCACCCAGGCCGTTCTGTATGGGCAGGTCATGACCGCGCTGATCCAGGGTACACTGGGCGCAATCGGTCTGCTCATCTTCGGCATTTCGAATTGGCTCTTCTGGGGCGCGATCATGATCATCATGGCGTTTCTGCCCCTACTTGGAACCCCGCTCATCTGGGTTCCGGCAGCGGTCAGTCAGATTCTCGATGGAGAAACTGCTCGTGGAGTCGGCCTGCTGATCTATGGCTCGACCATCGTGATGAACATCGATAACGTCCTTCGCCCACGGCTCATGAGCGGGCGGACGAAGGTCCATCCCGTTTTAATCCTTCTCGGAGTCCTCGGTGGACTGAAGATCTTCGGTTTCATCGGCATGCTTGTCGGCCCGCTGATTTTGGCCGTACTCGTCGCCTTCACCAAGTTCTACGAACAGGCGTACCTTCATCGTAAGTTCACGGTGGGGCCGGCGGCGGATTGACTATTGTTCGTATCGCTTGAACAAGAGTGCGGCGTTGGTTCCGCCGAAGCCGAAGGAATTGGAGAGGGCGTATCGCACGTCGGCTTTACGCATTTTGTTTGGAACGTAATCCAGATCGCAATCTGGATCCGGAGTTTCGTAGTTGATGGTTGGCGGAATGATGCCGCGTTCAACGACGAGCGACGTAATCCCGGCCTCAACGGCGCCCGCAGCGCCCAGCAGATGTCCAATCATCGACTTGGTCGAACTGATGGCCAGCTTGCGCGCATGATCGCCGAACAGCCGCTTAATCGCCTGTGTCTCGATTCGATCATTGGGCGGCGTGGAAGTGCCATGAGCATTGATATAGTCCACTTGCTCCGGTTGGATTCCGGCGTCGTTGATCGCATTGAGCATGACCCGATGAGCGCCATGACCGTCATCGGGAGGCAATGTGATGTGAAAGGCGTCGCCGCTCATGCCATAGCCGACGACTTCCGCAATAATCGTCGCGCCGCGTTTCTTCGCCAGTCCCAGCTCCTCCAGAACCAGCACTCCGGCGCCTTCACCGACCACGAATCCGTCACGGTCTTGGTCAAAAGGCCGTGACGCGCGCGCCGGTTCTTCATTGCGCGTGGAAAGCGCACGCATGGCAGCGAACCCGCCGACGCCCATCGGCGTAACGGCGGCTTCTGATCCTCCGCAAATCATGACGTCGGCATCGCCGCGAGAGATGACGCGGAATGCATCGCCGACGGCATGGGCTCCGGAAGAACAAGCGGTACAGGGAGCGGAATTCGGCCCCCTGGCGCCGAACCGGATCGAAATCTGCCCGGCAGCCAGATTGATGATGCTCGATGGAATAAAAAAGGGAGAAATCTTGCGCGGGCCGCCTTCCAGGAAAGCCTGATGCTCGCGCTCGATGACAGTAAATCCGCCAATTCCGGATCCGATGAAAACTCCCGTTCTTTCGGACAGCTCAGGCGTAATGGTGAGCCCCGCCTGAATGATGGCGTAATCCGCGGCGGCGACTGCGTAGTGGATAAACGAGTCCATCTTCTTGAGGTCCTTCTTATCAAACCACTTCAGCGGATCGAAATTGCTGACCTCCGCGGCAATCTTAGTGGGAAAATGTGTCGTATCGAAACGGGAAATCATCGTGACCCCACTGCGCCCTTCGCAGAGACCTTTCCACGAATCTTCGGTTCCCGTCCCCAGTGCGGTCACAAGCCCCACGCCGGTAACAACAACTCGTCTTTTGTGCAAATGCGACCTCTCTTGCGTCACGCTCGCGTCTAGGATTTCGGCAGATGCCCTTCGATGTAGTTGATCGCGTCCTTGACCGTTGTAATCTTCTCCGCGTCTTCGTCGGGAATCTCCATTCCGAATCCTTCTTCCAGCGCCATCACGAGTTCCACCGTATCCAGCGAATCCGCGCCGAGGTCATCGATAAAGGAAGCGGTTGGTGTTACTTCGGACTCGTCCACACCCAACTGCTCAACGATAATTTGTTTAACCTTGTCTTCAACTGAAGATGCCATTCTCAAGACCCTCCTCTGCGAGCGCGGCCGTTAAGCCCGCGCCTGCGTCTATGTCGCAAGCCGGTGATTATAGGAGCGCGTGAAAAACATTTTCCACCGATTTTTCGTCTTCGACGTTCAGCATTGTAACCGACTTGCTCATTGATCGAACCAGGCCCAGCAGCACTTTCCCCGGTCCGACCTCAACAAAAGTGCGCACTCCTTCATCCAGCAATCGCTGAATGGTTTCCTGCCAGCGCACCGGCCGCGATACTTGTCGCTTCAAGGCACTGCGCGCCTCGGCACCCGTCCGAATTAGCTGCGCATCGACGTTCGTAACGAGCGGACAACGCAAATCTGAAAATACGCAGCGGTCGAGATCGGAGGACAATCGCTCCTCGGCCGACCTCATCAGCGCGCAATGGAACGGCGCACTCACCTGAAGCAGTATCGCTCGCTTCGCTCCAGCCTGCTCAGCAAGCTTCGCCGCTCGCTGGACCGCCTCGCGGTTTCCGGCTATGACGATCTGTCCGGGCGAATTCAAATTCGCAGGCGCGACGACCTGGCCTTGAGCGGCTCGCTCGCAGACAGACTGAGCCGTCGCCAGATCCAGGCCGAACAGCGCCGCCATTACGCCGACGCCAACCGGAACCGCCTCCTGCATGTACTCCCCCCGCCGCCGGACCAGAGCTACCGCTTCCGCCAGCGTCAGGGCGCCAGCAGCGACAAGCGCCGAATACTCGCCCAGACTGTGGCCTGCCACAAAATCCGGCCGAATTCCTTTCTCTCCCAGGACCCGAAACAGAGCGGTGGAAACCGTGAGAATCGCCGGTTGCGTATTCTCGGTCAGTTTCAGATCTTCTTCGAGACCGTCAAAGCATAGCCGGGAAATTGGAAAATTGAGAGCGGCATCAGCCTCATCAAAGGCGGCCTGTGCAACAGGAAAGTTTTCAGCAACCTCGCGGCCCATACCGGAGTATTGAGAGCCCTGGCCTGGAAATATGAATGCGACTTTCATAAAGGGGTCAGGGCTCAGGGCTCAGGGCTTCAGCGGGTCATCAATCCGGACCCCTGATCCCGGACCCCTGATCCCTCTACGTCACTCCGGCGGTCCGGCTAATGCCCAGTTTCGTGAACTCCGTTTCGATGACGCGGTTCACATTGTGCTTGCAGAACTCGTTAGCCACCCGGATGGCATTCTTGATGGCATTGGCGTTGGAACGCCCATGGCAAACAATGGTGATTCCTTTCAAGCCAAGCAGAGGGGCGCCGCCGTATTCGGAATAGTCCAGGCGCCGCTTGAACTCGCGGAATGCCTTCTGGGCAAAGATGTATCCGACCTTTGCAGAGAGAGTCTTCTGCAGTTCCTGGCCGAGCATCGCCGTAAATGTTTCAATGAGGCCTTCGCTCAATTTGAGAGCGACGTTGCCGGTGAAACCGTCGCAGACGATGACGTCAACGTCACCCTTAAAGATGTCGCGCCCTTCAACGTTACCGATGAAGTTGATGGGAGCCCGTTTGAGAGATTTGAACGCTTCCTTCGTCAGTTCGTTGCCTTTCGAATCCTCTTCGCCAATCGACAGCAAGCCCACGCGGGGCCGGCGGATACCGAAGATTGCCCGAGAATAAACGTCGCCCATGATGGCGAACTGCTCCAGGTGATGCGGTTTGCAATCGACATTGGCGCCCACGTCGAGCAGGATCGCCGGCTTTCCCTTTTGCGTGGGTAGGACTGTTGAAAGCGCGGGCCGATCGACCACCGGAAGCGTACCGAGCACCATCTTCACTGTCGCCATGACGGCTCCGGTGTTGCCGGCGCTGACGATCCCGAAGACGCCAGAGTCACGCATTAACCGCGCCGCCACACGGACCGAGGAATCCTTCTTGCGGCGTGCGGCCGTTGCCGCCGACTCTTCCATCGTGATGACTTCACTGGCATGTACCACTTCTATAGGAAGACCGCTCGTGTCGTGGCTTCGCAGGATTTCGTGAACACGGTCCTCCTGCCCCACCAGCACGATCGATATTCCGTATTGAGCGGCCGCCTGAACTGCCCCTTCGACTTCAACTGCAGGCGCCTGGTCGCTGCCCATGGCATCAACGGCGATCTTGATCATGACGAAACCAAGAAAACTTTTCGGATTTCGGACTGCGGAATTACGGAATCAGCGCTAATCGAGCGTTCTTCAAATCCGAAATCCGCAATCCGAAAATCATTCTGTCACTCCTCAGCAGTCTCGATGACTTCCCGGTCCTTGTAGTAACCGCAATGAGGACAGGCCCGATGAGGCATACGCAACTCGTGACAATTGGAACATTCCGCGAAGGATCGCACGGTCAGATGATCGTGTGCCCGGCGACGATCGCGCCGCGCCTTTGAATGTCGTCGTTTTGGATTTGGCATATTTTATGAGCTCCGCTCTTCCAGCCGCCGCTTCAGTTCCATTAAGGTACCCATATACGGGCTGAACTGTTCTTTTGGGCAATGACAGCTACCGGTATTCAAATTTGTCCCGCAAGTGGGACAAAGGCCCTTGCAGTCTACCCTGCAAAGCGCCTTCATCGGAAGTGCCAACAGAATCTGCTCGCGCAGGATTTCTCCGATGGCCAGTTGCGTACCCGTGAAGAAAGCGGTTCGCGTATCCCATTCCGCCAGTTCGATCTCGTCGTC
>QHXC01000470.1:9679-11073 GCA_003222815.1 Acidobacteriota bacterium
GCGAACAGATCCGCTCCACCGTCGCCTTCAGCGAGCCGTTAATCCGGATTTCGCCGCCGGGTCGCTCCGCGGAAGCCGACCACTCAAGTAGTCCAGTCTGCCGGATGTTGTCTGACGAAAAATCAACGGTACCCGGCTCGAACGCCCCCTGGAACGAGATTTTCTCGTGGGCTAGATCCTTGAGGTCTACGAAATACTCGTTCATGGCCGCCCTCCTCGTTCTGCATTCATTCTCGCACGTTCGGGGAGCTAAGGCTGGCGGACTGCTGCGCCAGCTATGAGGGCTTCTGCTTGGCCGGGGGTGGCGTGGTCACTCCAAGTCTCTTCAACGCGTCATCCGCCCCCTGGCGGAAAGGAGACTCCGGGAACTCGGATACGACTTTCTGGTAGTACTCCTTGGCTTGATCGGCCTGGTTACTGGCCTCATAAAGGCCAGCCAGTTCGAACGCGATAGCCGCTTTGGAGTAGCCGCCACCGTCGAAGAGTTGCTTGTAAACCTCGATCGCCTTCTGGGTTTCTCCATGCTTCTTGTAGATTCCACCCAGCGCAAACTGCGCCACGCCTTTGATGCTTGCATCACCCCGCTGGATCACTTCCTGAAGAGTTTGAACAGCCTTGGTGGTGTCCCCTAGACCCTCCTGACTCATGGCAATGAAATACTCTGCGATGACACCCACGGGCAACGAGCGATAGTTATCGTAGGTCTTCTGAGCTTCAGCTAAGGCTTTTTCGTAACGCTCTTTGTCCGATTTGATGTTCGCAGTGTCGTTGAATATGTTGATGGCAGCCGCCAGCTGGCTCTGCGCGTTTGCATTTCGGTTGGATGAATAAACATTCCAACCTATGATGGCAATGACGAGCACTACCACAATAGCCACGCCCGTGATGACCTCCTTCTGCCGGGCATAAACTAATTCCGTAAATTTCTGTAATGACGTTGTGATCTCGTCCCGCTCCTTGAGTTGATGACGAGTCATTTTGGTGCGCGCCACTTAGTAACCTCCGTCTTGCGCTTTAGAAACTATCGAGTTTAGTCCACTGGGCAACGTGTTGACAAGGGCGAACGCGGGCCCGCGGGCCTTGGCCCGCGGCGATCCGGGAGTTTAGACATTTTTCGAGGTGCACAAAAAACCCCGCGACTACCGCTGAGCTTCCTGTTTTCTGAACTGTGTGCTGTAAAGCTCTAAGTAAAGCCCGCCGCGCGCCAGGAGTTCCTTGTGAGTGCCGCGCTCAATGATCATCCCGTTTTTGAGCACGAAGATCACGTCGGCATTCTGGATTGTGGCCAACCGGTGAGTAATAACGATGCAAGTTCGGCCGGCCATCAATCGCTGGAGCGCGTCGAATACAAGCGCTTCGGATGCAGCGTCGAGGCCGGAAGTGGGCTCGTCGAG
>QHXC01000471.1 GCA_003222815.1 Acidobacteriota bacterium
CAACAAGTTGCCGCATTCTGGCGTGCAATTGAAGCTGGATCGCAGTGGGGGCGTATGCGTCTTTTGTGGTTCCGTCGAGATCGGCCAAGGTTCGGATTCGATTCTGGCTTACGTTGTCGCTGAAGTTTTGGGGATTGATCCCTTTGACATCCGAGTCGTCACGGGCGACACCGATCTCACTCCTGTCGATCTGGGCAGCTACTCGAGCCGCGTTACGCTCATGACCGGTAATGCTGCGATCCAGGCCGCCCAGCGAGCACGAGAAATCTTGCGCCAGGCCGTTTCGGAAAAACTCGAAGTTCCGGACAACAGGCTAGTGTTTGCAGATCGCCGCGTTTTTGATACGGAGAATCCGGAAAAAGGAATGAGTTTTGTGGACGCCGTTTGGCTCGCCGAGGAAAAATTCGGCACACTGGGCACGACCGGCTCCTACAAACCGCCAGCCGCACCGGGAAAATACAAAGGAGCCACAATCGGTCCGTCGCCGGCCTTTAGTTGTACGGCGTCCGTCGCCGAGGTGGAGGTCAATCCGGAAACCGGGATCGTGACGGTTCCGAAAATCTGGATCGCCCACGACATTGGCCAGGCCATCAATCCCGTATTGGCAGTGGGGCAAATTGAAGGTTGCGTCTACATGGGTCTCGGTGAGGCCCTGATGGAAGAGATGGTGTACCGGGGGAATCGGAATTTGGTCCACAAGTTCCCGTCTTTCCTCGAATACAAGAGTCCGACCACGCACGAGATGTGCGATGTCATCACTTATCTCGTCGAGGAGCCGGATTCCAATGGACCCTTCGGAGCGAAAGAAGCGGGCCAGGGGCCGCAGTTGCCTGTTCCGCCCGCGATTGCCAACGCCATCTACGACGCGGTAGGGGTTCGCATCGATGAAATTCCAATCACCCCCGATAAGGTGCTGAAAGCGATCCGGGCAAAAGCCAAGGGACAGGAAGGCAGATATGGGCCGACTGTGTTCCCGACTTGCCCGATGCCTGCCCCAACTGTTGTGCGAACGCCTTTTGAAGGCGGAGATGGCAAGGCTGTAGAACGCGAGCCCGCTTTATCCCGAAAATAGGTAGTGCAAGCAGGTGTAAGTACAGAATGCTGCGACTCCCAAAATTTCGTTACATCCAGCCGAAATCTCTTAAAGACGCCGTCAGCGTCATGGCCGACAGCGGCCCGGACGCCATGTTTGTGGCCGGCGGAACAGACCTCTATCCCAATATGAAGCGCCGCCAGCAGACGCCGAAAATCGTCATCGGACTGGGGCAGCTCAAAGAACTGCGCACCATTAAGGGCAAACTGAAAGAGGACGTGGTCCTGGGTGCGGGTCTTACGCTGACCGAGGTCACAGACGATCGCCGCGTTCAACGCGGCTATCCCGCAGTGGCGAAGGCCACCGGGTTGATCTCCACACCGCTGCTGCGCAACATGGGTAGTATCGGGGGAAACCTCCTGCTCGACACGCGATGCAATTACTACGACCAGAACTATGAGTGGCGCAAGGCAATCCACTTCTGCATGAAGAAGGACGGCGAAATCTGCTGGGTCGCGCCGTCTAGCCCTCGTTGCTGGGCAGTCCAGTCGAGCGACTGCGCCCCCGTGATGGTGGCCATTGGCGCGAAAGTGAAGCTGGTTTCAAGTTCTGGAGAGAGGGTGATACCGGCGTCGGAGCTTTATAACGACGACGGAATCCGCCACTTGAACAAGCGGCCCGATGAACTGCTGACCGAGATCCACCTTCCACCAACCAACGGCTGGCGAGCCACATATTGGAAGCTCCGCCGCCGCGGTTCGTTCGACTTCCCCGTTCTTGGCGTGGCGGTCTGCCTGCGGCTGGCAGGCGATGGAACCGTAGAGGACGCCAAAATCGTCCTGGGAGGCGTTGGCTCTTATCCTATTCCGGCCGTAGCCGCGGAGAAGGCTATTGCCGGGAAAAAGCTGAACGAGGACACCATCCGCGAGGCCTCAGCAGCGGCATACCAACCTGCGAAACCTCTGGACAATACCGATTTCGCCATGCACTGGCGCAAAGAAATGGCGCGGTATTACGTCGCCGGTACGCTTCGTGAATTGGCCGGCCTCCCTCCGAGTTTTAGCCACGAATGACGCGAATTGCGCGAATTGGCGTCATTGGCGTTATTCGCGGCTAAATGCCTCAGAAGTTCACACGAGCGTTGATTATGAATGCTCGATTTCCAGTCGCGTTGGTGATGCGCCCGAAGTTAAAAGAGTTGATGTCGGTCGTGGGATTATCCCATTGCGGCGTGTTCAATATGTTGATTGCGTCCAGCCTCAATTCAAACTCCTTTGTTTCATCAATCCTCACGCGCTTGAGGAGGTTCATGTCCAGACCAAGCTTCGACGGCCCTTCGATCCAATGGGCACCTAGACTGCCGACTTCCCCGGGCGCCGGGTTCACCAAAAGAAGCCGCCCCTGGGAATCCGCAATTGCGCGATTGCTGAATGCGCCTTGGAGTCCTTGCAACGTGGACACATTGGCTACCGTGGAATCCGTGACCTGCTGGAGGCCATCAAAGTAAATGACGCCGTTCGCCAGTTTGGTGACTTTTCCCATGCTCTTGGGAAAATTCCCCACAAGGTTCGGAGTCATGGTAGCCGTGCTCGCGGTAATCGACGATGTGGAAGCAAGGATGTCGAGAGGAGCTCCGGAAGTCCAACTGAAGATCCCACCGAACTGCCAACGTTCGACCAGCCGCTCTACGAGCCTTGGCGCGTTGCTGAGAAATGGCCGGTTGGGCCCAAACGGCAGTTCCAGCGTGCCGCTGCTGCGGATGGCGTGCGTGCGATGGTAACTGAGGAGGCCTTTGTCCAAAGCGATGTTTCTCGGATTCCGGTAATTTGCGGTCCGGTCCGGATTGGTGTCGCCCGTACCGCTCTGGCCCAGAGTGCGGCTCCAGGTGTATGACATCTGATTCGTGAAGCCCTGCGACAGGCGTTTGGTCACCTGCAACTGCATGGAATGATATGTGGAGTTGCCCACGTTCGAATTCAGTGTGACGCTTTGGAACTGCGGGTTGACCACAATGAAATTTTCGGGAAATCTACCGTTCCGGACCAGCCCGCCGCCTTGATTGGTGAGGGTCGTCGAAGTATTCAGTGTGCTTGCAAACTGGCCGATATCTCCGTTGGCGATGGCGGCCCGAAACAGCGTGTTCTGGCGCAGCGACGCCGATCCGGTAACCGTCGTGCCATTCACCTGTCCCAATCCCAAGTTGAGTCCGCCCAACATCTGGTCAAACAACGGCGCGTTACCACCGGCACGCGTGATGTTGAACGCGTTCAGGATTCCGTTCTCAAAGATATTCACGTCGTTGAGCGGAAACGGCGTCCAGAGCTTCGTGGCTTTGCTTCCGATATATCGGGCTTCCAGTGTCAGGTTGCGGACGAGTTCGCGCTGAATTTCGAGGTTCCAGTTTTGAACGTAGGGGTTCGGGTGGTTATCTTCGTAGCCCTGAATGGTCTGCTGCCGATCGGTTAGTGGAATCGGCTCCAGCGGCTTCGCGGTGCTCTGCGGGACTGGCAGACTGAAGTTCGACAGGCTCAAGTAATTGGCCGTCGTGTGCTCGACAAAAAGGTTCGTTCCGGGAAGATTACCGACGGCGCCGTCGAGACCGATATAGGTGACCGCTCCCTGATAACTGACGCCATATCCCGCGCGGAGGATCGTTTTGTCCTTTCCCCACCAGGGCAGCGACCAGCTCAGGCCAACGGCGGGAGCAACGTTGTTCCAGTCGTTGTTGTAGATCTTTTTATCCGGCTGTGGTGAGTTCTTGCCGACAAGCTCCACTTTCGTTATGGAACCATTCAGCCGGCCCGGGTTCCACCAATCGGCGAAGCTGGTGCCTGAAATCCCAAACAACCCGCTCGTTCCCCCAACGGGACGCGCCGCAAGACCCTGCGCTTCCCACGGCACGCCGTAGAACTCATACCGTACGCCAACGTTGACTGTCAGGTTCGGTCGCAGTTTCCAATCGTCTTTGAAAAATGTACTGAACTCCCGCTGGCGCCAATAACGCCACTTTTCCTTCAATTCACGGCTATCCACAAATCGCGGATTCTTCGCGTCAACGAGCGTAAAACCTTCCCGGATCCTTTGTATTGACCCGGCCAGATCGATTAGCAAGTTTTGTGCAGTTGTCTGGTTGGCGCCGATCAGACCCGGGATGGCGATGTTGTCGATGCCTCTTACGGGAACTCCACCAGGGCCAAAGAAGGCCCGTACAGCGTCAATGTCCTCTGCATTAAATCCGTTCGAGCCTGTGAACCGGACTTCCCCGCCTCCCTTAAAAGCATGTGAGCCCCGAGTCCAGCTAATGGTGTCGGAGTACATGTACAGTGGACTCCGCTGGCCACGAGTGCTGTTCACACCGTTCGTGACGAGGTGTTCCGGAAATAGCGTTGGTTTCGGAACCAACAGAATTCCGTTGTTCTGGGGAAGAAACGCCCGCGCTTCGTCTCCGTCCTTGCCGGGCAGCGCATACGATCCCCAACTGTAATAGTGCGACCGCCGCAGGCCGGTGCGGAATTCGTTCACGATGGTTGGTGACAGTGTGGATACCAATCCAGCGGTGTAGACGTCCGGGTTCCGAATAACGTGGCCGCTGTACCCGCCGGGCCAGTTGGTAATGCGGGCCGTACCAGGTGATATACAACAGTTGTTTTCCCGAGTACCGGTGAAAGAGAGCTTGTGGGCGGCGTTGAAGCTATGATCGATGCGGATATTGTACTGGTTCCGGTTGGTGTTTTGTGAAGCTCCGGTGTTGTCCTCCAGACCCTCGATGCGGCGGACCCATCGATAGCCCGCTGTGTTCAGGCCATCGCATGATGCGCCGGACGGGAAGTTCGGGCCGCACGTGGTGAAATCGTTTGGCGGCGGCATTCTTTCGATCAGCCGTTCGATCCATCCGGACGGGTCAAAGCCCGGCCGGGCGGGATCGCGGCCGAAGACGCTGAACGAAGAAAGAGAACCTGTGGCCCCTAGAGGAGTGACGGGATTGCCCTGCAGGTCGACTGTCGGGTTGCTTGAAAAAGCGTTGCCGTTCTGCACTCCTGGGAAGAATCGGAAGATGCCCTTTCTCGCGTCCGCCGTTAGCACGCTGCCCGTAAAAATTTGTTTGGTGACGTAACGCTGGCCTTCATAAAGGAAGAAGAAGAACGTCTTGTTACGAAGGACCGGCCCGCCGATACGTCCTCCGTACTGGTTCCGGTTCTGATAGTCCTTGCCGACACCATTAAAATTGTTAAACCAAGTGTTGGCCCCGAGCGCGGAGTTGCTGTTCATCCAAAACAGGGCGCCTCGAAATTGGTTGGTTCCCGACCGTGTGGCCATCTGAACCTGCCCCGAGCCGCGCCCCGCCTCCGCATCCGCCGGCGCGACAATGATGCGGACTTCTTCGACGAGGTCTGGGCTGGTGTAAGTGGTGGAGAAGGCGCCATTGGCTTCCAAATACCGCCCATCCGAGACCACAATCCCGTCTCGAGTCGTGTTCACCTGACCGGGCCGTCCGCCGGCAAAGTTGCTTCCCACGGTTCCGGCCGTCGCTCCGACCAGATCGATTACATTCCGCGTCAACAGCGGCAAGTCGCGCACCTTGTATTCCGGAAACACAGCGCCCACCGAAGCCGACGAGGTGGCTAAAAGCGTATCGGCTGCCACGGTCACTTCCACGGCCTGCGCCACCGCACTCACCTGGAGCGTGAAGTTCAACCGGACTTGCTGGGACACTCCAAGAACGACGTCGCTGTAGGTCCGGGTTTGAAAACCGGTGAGTTCAGCGCTGACGCGGTAGGTTCCCGTCTGCAGGCTGGCAAATTGGTATGCACCGGCTTGGTTACTGATGACCGTTATCACGATACCGGTTGCGATATTCGTTGCCGTAATCGTTACGCCGGGAATCAACGCGCCACTGGCGTCGAAAACGGTTCCGCCGAGCGTAGCGTTACTTGTTTGTGAGAATGCGTGAGTGGATAGAACCAGGCACAGCAGCACGACGGCTGCCGACAAGAATCTCCTCATGATCGCATCCCCCTTCTCTAAATCAGACGCAAATTGGAAATCGGAAGCCGCGAAGCCTCCTTAGGGCTCGCGCAAAAATAATTTGGCAGAATGCAGGCTCGGAAGGATCTGACCAATGTTCAATTCCCAATTCTCAATTCTGATCCGAAAGGAGAAGCGGCCGCATGTTTGCGAGCCGGCCTGCAAGACTAATGATCCTTGCTGCGAATTCAATGAGTCGTTCTTCGAATGGGCCGACAGTGCGATCTTGTCTTGGATCGGTGGAACATTTGGCAATCCGACATCCACTTCGGATGAGAATTGAACATTGGGAATTGAACATTGGGAATTGAGCATTGGGAATTGAGCATTGGTCAGATCCCCGGTCGGATTCAGGGCAGCGGATTCTGCCAAGTTATTTTTGCGCGAGCCCTTAGCGGGCGCAGATGGGGTGGTTGGTTCAAGCACCGATTATCGGAAGTTGAACGAACCACCCCGGCCGCGCCTCCAAAGGAACGGGACCATTTACTTGATGGCGCGGCCACCCCTCCTTTGCCAAGGAGGGGATTTCGCCTTTCCCGCCGGCTGTCCAGACGCCCCGTTCCCAGCGGACGACTTGTGGTTAACGCTCAGACTAGCTGAGGAGCGGAGTTTTGCTCATCCCGTCTCGTCCCCAAGCACTTACTATTTTTTCGGCCACACCACGCCTTGATCTTCCTTCGTGACCGGCGCCAGACCCTTATAAACGAACTTCTGCACGCGCTGCCCCCGATAGGTTTCTGTTGTGTAGATGTTGCCCTTCGAGTCGGTGGCAATGCTGTGCACGCCGTAGAATTCACCGGGCTGGCGGCCGCCTTCGCCGAAAGTTGTCAACATTTGGAGCGATTCACGCTCGATGATGTGGACTCTGTCGTTCTCTCCATCGGTAAGGTACAAGTACTTCTGCTGTGGATCCCGTGAGAATGCGATGTCCCACGCCGAGCCGGAACCCAGGGTTTGTTTGTTGATGAATATTTCTTTCACAAACGTGCCGTCTGGCTTGAACACCTGAATCCGGTCGTTCACGCGGTCACACACATACAGCAAGCGATCGTTCGAGAGTTCGGCGCAGTGGACGGGATTGCGGAACTGCTGAGGCGGCGGCGCGTTAGGATCGTACCGGCCAAGGTCCACGTCTTCGGGTCTGTGACCATAGGCGCCCCAATGCCGTTTGTATTTGCCGGTATCCGCGTCGTACACGATCACACGATGGTTGCCGTAGCCGTCGGCGACGTAGACTTCATTCGCCACCTTGTCGATAAACGTCTTGGCGGGCAACCGGAGGTTCTCGGTGTCATTGCTGCCTTTGCTCTGACCGGGTTTACCAATCTGCATCAGAAACTTTCCGGCTTGCGTGAACTTCAGAATCATGGCGTCGTTGAAATAGCCCTGAACGCCGCCCGTCTGATTCTCATTGAGTTCTCCTCGTTGTCCAGCCGGCTGCCCGCGACCCGCGCCTCCCCGAGCGCCGCCTGGCGGTTGGCCTCGGCCGTTTCCGCCAATCCAGACGTTACCCTTGTAGTCAACAGTGATGCCGTGATTCGAGTCGGGCCAATCATAGCCTTCGGCTTTTCCGCCCCAGTGCCCGATCAGGCTGCCTTCCTGATCGAATTCGAGAACAGGCGGAGCCGGAGCGCAGCATTGAGCGGTCGGCGGGTTCGTTGTGGCGTGCAGTTCGCCTGGTTCGAGCGAGCCTGCCCGATGAATGATCCAGATGTGTTCCTGGCCATCGACCGATACGCCGATCGTCTGTCCCATGAGCCAATGGTTCGGCAACGGCTTCGGCCACAGCGGGTCCACTTCGAATCTGGGCGCCATAACTGTGGCGGCTTCCACAGCGGCTCTCTTTTCAAGTACGGTGCTTCCAACCCCCAAAACAACGACGAGCGTTAGAAAGATCGCACCTACGCAGAGATTACGCTTCATGCTCTCCTCCTTCTCGGATGTGAGGAACGGTTTTTGTCGGGAAACTACCCCATGAACAATTTGGCGGCATTTTACAACCACAAAGAGGCATAGAGGAACACAAAACGTGAAACGGTATCGTCAGGAGCGCATTGAGGAAAACTGCCGCTACGGTTCTTGACTTCGAAGAAAGCGAGGAATATCTTCGACTCGCTCTTAAAACCTTAAGGAGAAAAAACATGGCACGACAGTTATTTCGACCGAAAGGCTTGGTGTTGTTGATCGTCTTGCTGCTGTGGGCTGTAGCGATCAACGGGCAGCAAGGCGCGAAAAATGGCGAATGGCGCTCCTGGGGCGGCGACCCCGGCAGCACACGCTACGCGCCGCTGGATCAGATCAATCGTGACAATGTGAAGAATCTCAAGATCGCGTGGATCTGGCGGTCCGACAATTTTGGCAGCGGGCCGGAATACAAGACGGAAACGACGCCGCTCATGGTCAACGGTGTTTTGTACTTCACAGCCGGAAACCGGAGAGCTGTTGTCGCGGCGGATCCCGCTAACGGTGAGACACTCTGGACATGGAGAATCGACGAAGGCAAACGGCTCGAAGGCGGCGCCCGAAGAAATAGCCGCGGAGTTTCGTACTGGACGGATGGGCGCGAGGAACGAATCATCGTCGCTACACCGG
>QHXC01000472.1 GCA_003222815.1 Acidobacteriota bacterium
CCCGTGTGGTGCAACTGATTCATGGAGGGTTCGAGCTAAACAAGTGATAGATGGGCCCTAAAGTGGAGGTGTGAGGTCAGGGATACGCCCGAGAGGATTCGAACCTCTGACCTACGGATTCGTAGTCCGTCGCTCTATCCATCTGAGCTACGGGCGCGCAAGAAACCCAACCAGTATGTCATAGTCAAAAATGCGGTTACAAGATACGCAGAAGGCGGGCGGCTTCACTCAGCAGCTTGTCCATATCGACGGGTTTGGCCATGAAAGAGTCGGCGCCGGCGCTGAGGATTTTCTTTTCAGCTTCAGGTTGCCCGCTTATTGCGATAATGATGGCTTTGCTCATGGCGTCGGTTTTGATGCGCCGGCAAACTTCAATTCCATCGACGCCGGGAATCATGACGTCCAGAATCAGAAGGTCGGGTTTTGCCCGTCCGACTTCAATCAAGGCGCTAATTCCGTCCGAGGCGCAAATGATTTCGTAACCGCCCTGGCGCTCGAAGAATTTTCTAATCAGGTCGGAGATTTCCTGGTCGTCTTCGACGATAAGCACGCTGAATCGTCCATCGACCAGCGATGCGGGAGTGGGGATTTGATGCTTGCGAATAAACACGAGAAGATCTTCGCGCCGGATGCGCCGATGGCCGCCCGGTGTCCGATACGAAGAGAGCAGGTGTTGCTCGATCCAATTGATGACGGAGCGCGGGTTGACGTGAAGCAGCCGGCTGACCTCGTGTGTCGTATAAATGCTCTTCTCTCTTGTTGCGTTGACCATGTTCGAAAAGACCTAATTTTAACTTTATATCGAAGGCCTGCCGCAAATATCGTCCGATAATTTGACGATAATTTGAGTCGATGTCGGCAGTTATTTTCTCACCAGCCCTGAAGTGCCGTCAGAGCCCTAGAGCGCAAGTTGTGCCTTATTACACATATCGTGCGTCAATGGCAACGGAAATAGACATTCGGGAGTGGCAGCGCGGCGATCTCGCAAAGATCCAAAGGGACTGGCTGGAATTTTGCCGGCAGGCAACGCGTTCAGATATCCGTCTCAAGCCAGATTGTGAGATTGCCATGGCGAATTGGCTGGCCTATCGGTTCAAAGAGTCAGAGGCGTTCGGTTTTATCGCCGAGTTGGACCGTAAAGCCGTAGGATTCCTTATTGGCCGTGTGGGTGACTGGGAATCCGTTCCGCCCGTTGTGGAACCGCGGAAACTCGGAATCATTGATGCCGTGTATGTCAACGAAGAGTTCCGCCGGCGGGGAATCGGGATTCGACTTGTCGAGCGGGCGCTTCAAGCCATGCGAGACCGCAATGCGGTGGCCGCAGAGACCATCTATGACGCATGGAGCGCTGACTCCGCCGAAATCTGGCGCCGTGCGGGTTTCGCGCCGTGGATGGTCCACGGGTACAGGATGTTATAGAATCGATTTTTCTTTCAATCTCGTTGGGAGCTCAACGCGGCGAGAACGTGGATCAAAGATCAGGAACTTACGTTCGTTGCAAGCGAAGCGGATAATTACGCGCTGGAAGAGGCGCTCCGATTGAAGGAGAAACACGGCGGCGAAGTCGCTGTCATTTCCTTGGGGGGTGAGGAGGCTGCACGTGTATTACGCTCGAGTCTAGCGATGGGCGCGGATCGAGCGATTCATTTGCTCGACCCGAAATTCAAGGATTCGGATGAATTCGCGTCGGCCGCCGCGCTGGCCAAAGCGATAGAGAAAGACGGGGGCGCCGATCTTCTGCTCGCCGGTGTTCAGTCGGACGATCTTGGAAGCGGAACGACCGGAACCATGATGGCCGAATTCCTCGGCTGGGCGCACGCGACTGTCGTCGTCGGTGTGCAAGTCCAACCGGACACCAAATCCCTACAGGTCCAGCGCGAGCTTGAAGGCGGCATTAATGAGACCGTCGAACTGACGCTACCCGCGGTGCTCACGATTCAATTCGGAATCAATCAACCTCGTTATGCTTCGCTGAGGGGCATCATGGCCGCCAAGAAGAAAGAATTCAAGGTTTGGTCGGCTGCCGATTTGGGATTAGCCGACAATGCTGTCGGACGAGCCGGCGCAGCATACGACGTGAAAGAGATTCTCGTTCCCGAAAGGAAGAGCCGCGTGGAGGTTATCAGCGGAACGCCGGAAGAGGCGGCTGCAAAATTGGTTGAGAAGTTGAGAAAAGAAGCGAAAGTAATCTGATGATCTTCGTAGTAGCCGAACACAAAGACAACAAACTTAGACCTATTACGTCCGAACTGCTGGTCTTTGGCCAGCGCGTGGCCCGCGATTTTGGCGAGCCTATAACAGCGGTCATTTTAGGCTCCAGCACGGGCGACCTTGCCGGTGAGCTAAAGACCAGGAAAATTGATCGGGTCCTGCGCGCTGAACATGCCGGCCTGGCCGAGTACAATCCGGATACGTACGTTCAAGTCCTTCAGTCGATCTTGAATAAGGACAAGCCGTTTCTCGTTCTGATGGGCCACACGACGCAGGGCATGGACTTCGCCCCCCGCCTGGCTGTGCGGCTGTGCGGACCTCTCATCTCCGGTTGTGTTGAATATGAGAAGCAGGGCGAGCGCCTCATCCTAACCCGTCAGATTTTCAATGCAAAGATGAACATGAAAACTTTAGTGCGTGGCGAGCCGCCGTACTTCGCCACAGCTTCACCTGGAGCTTTTCCGGGAGATGAAGTCGAAAGCGGTGGTAACGCAGAAGTGATCGTGTTCCCAGTGCAACTCACCGGCACGCCCAAGCGCAAAATTTTGAACCGCGTCGAGGCCCCAAAAGGGCAGACGGACCTGAGTTCTGCCCCGATAATCGTCTCGGGCGGCCGCGGACTGAAACAAAAGGAAAACTTCAACTTAATCTTTGAACTAGCTGAAGCGATTGGGGGTTCTGTCGGGGCGTCCCGGCCAGTGGTCGATGCGGAATGGCTACCGCGCGAGTACCAGGTTGGCAGTTCTGGGCAGACGGTATCGCCACGTTTGTATATTGCGGTGGGCATTTCAGGTGCGATTCAGCATTTGGTCGGGATGCAGACCTCGCGATGTATCGTCGCCATCAACAAAGATCCGGAAGCTCCGATCTTCAAAGTCGCGCACTACGGCATCGTCGATGACTTGTTCAAAGTCGTTCCCGCACTAACAAAAATTTTCAAGGATTTAAGGCAAGCATAACCATTGACTGTGCCGTCGTTTCCATATAGTATCCCCCGAAGTTTTCGACCACGCTGTATCAGTTTTTAAGGAGGGTATGAAATGCGGAAATTCTCAGTGTTGATCGGGATCTGCGCGCTAGTTGGGTTGGCGCTGACGGTCGTGGGCCAGGAGCAGGAGGTCACCCAAGCTCTGTCCCCTGTCATGAAAGATGTCGGTGCCACGCTGCAGAGCCTGAGGCGGAATTTGGACGCGAAGTCTGCAGCGGATGTCGCGAAAGATGCCGAAAAACTCCAAACGCTCTTTACACAAGCGCAAGGCATCTTCAAGGCAAACAAAGTGGGCGACGCGGCTAAAGCAGCTAAAGCGAACGCCGGCACGGCTGGTGATATTATGAAGGCGGCGAAGGAAAACAATCTTGACGCTGCGGCAGAACCCGCCGGAGCACTCCAGAAGACTTGCAAGGCGTGTCACGACCTGCATCGTGAACAGCTCCCGGACAAGACCTTCAAGTTCAAACCGTAAGAAAAACACCCCTTTTGTAGCGGCGGAAGGAGACCAAAATCCGCCGCTACAATTTATTGGAAAAATTTTTTAAAATGTTGTAACTTTTTCACTGTTCCAAGTGTCTATAGTAGTGTATGTAGATTTCCTCCACCATCCCACCTTCCCCCGCGGCGGAAGCCGCGGGGATTTTTTTTTCCTCTGACGGTATGATCAACGCATGCTCGGGCTGATTCTGACCCTAGTTTTAGTGGCAGACGGGCCGCTGTACAGCAATCCCACGGCGGATGGCCTGATTCGGCAAGCCATGGAAGCCACGTATGGCCTGCAACTGGATCAAGCACGGGCGGCCGCGCGCAGGCTTCAAGAGGGCTTTCCCGATCATCCTGCCGGTTATGTGATCACGGCAGAGACATACTGGTGGGAGGCTCAGGCGGATCCGCACAATGAAGCGATCGAAAACGACTATTACCGGGCTCAGGATTTGGCCGTCCAGAAGGCGGAGAGCGCGATCAAAGCCGGGAAATATCCGAAAGTAGAACTTCTCGCCTACCTGGCATCGGCGCACGGCAGTTATGCCCGATTCCAGGTCACTCAAAAGGGCGCCTATTTCAGCGCACTCCGAGCGGGCCTGCGCGCACACAAATATGCCGAGCAGGTGTACGAACTGGACCGAGCCTATTACGACATCTATGTTGGTCTGGGCGCATTCAATTTTTTTACGGGCTCTCTTCCGGCCGTGATCAAGCCCTTTGCCTTTCTGATCGGGGCTCGCGGCAACAGAGATTTGGGCCTTGAACAACTCCAGACGGCTATGGAGAAAGCCCGGTATTCCCGAACTGAAGCGCGCATCGTCTACTACACGGCGATGCTCGAAGACAAGCAATACGCGGCGGGGTTGCCGATCCTGGAAAAACTTCTGGCCGATTATCAAGACAATTTCGTTCTTTACGTGTGGGTGACGGAGTGGTTTCGGGAGCAGCGCAACAATCTTGAGGGAGCAGAGTACTTCGAGCGGATGTTTCAAAAACAGATCAAACGTTCTCCAATGATGGCGAAGTACGCTCTGCTCGAAAAGGCCGCTTTGGAGTTTGCACACAATCGAAAAAATGAGGCGATCCAGACGCTGGAGCGGATACGGAGCATTCCCGGTACAGATCGTTTACTTGCCGGTAAAGTTGAAGCTTTGGAAAAACAGATTCGTAAGGGTTGACGCCATGCGGATTTCCCCTCCTGGCAAGGGGTGACCTTTATACATACTTGATACCGCCGGTTGCGGATGACCAAACCTCTGGTTTCTCATCTGCCAAGCGCACTAATCATTAATCATCAATCAATTTTCAATTCTCATCCGCAACCCGGCGGTGTCAAGTGTGTGAAGGATCAGCTGTCCCAGGAGAGGAATGGCAAGCGCTTAGATAGCCCCGATTCGCCTGCCGACCTTCTCAAATGCGGACAATGCACGGTCCATTGCCGCCTCGTCCAGGGCAGCGGAAATCTGTGCGCGCAGGCGGGCCTCGCCTTTCGGCACGACGGGATACCAAAGTCCTTTGATGTACACACCTTCGTCGAGCAGCGAGTTACTCATCTCCATGGCCATGGATGCTTCGCCCAACATGATGGGCACGATGGGGTGATCGCCTTCCAGAATCCTGAAGCCCAACTGGCGGATGTGTTTTCGGAAATACTTGGTATTAGAGTGAAGTTGTTCGACGAGGCTTGGGTCTTGCTCCAGCATCGTGAAGGCTTCGATCGCCGCGACGACAATCGAGGGGGGCAATGAGTTCGAAAACGTATATGGGCGCGACTTTTGCCGGAGAAACGCGAGGAGATCCTTTGGGCCCGCGATGTAGCCGCCAGCCGCACCACCCATAGCTTTGCCGAGCGTGCCGCTCAGCACGTCCACTTTCCCATGAACGCCAAGTTGTTCGGGAGTGCCCCGGCCGGTGCGGCCGGCAACGCCCACGGCGTGCGAGTCATCTACGAAGAGGAGGTGGCCAGATGCGGCGGCGGCCTCAATCAGGGCCGGAAGGGGCGCAAGATCGCCTTCCATGCTGAACACGCCATCCGTGGCGATGAACCCGAAGCGGTAGCTGAACCGGCGGTCTTCCTCCAGCATTCTCCGCAGGTCGTTCACATCGGCATGCTCATAGACTTTTCGATGCACGACTTCCACCCGACACAGGCGCGTGCCGTCGATGATACTTGCGTGATTGAGCCGGTCGCTGTAAATGACGTCGCGGTACAGTTCCAATCCTAGCTTTTCGTTTACGATCGAGGCGAAGAAGCCTTCGTTTGCCGCGAAACAGGATGAATACAGAATCGAGTCTTCCGTGCCGAGAAACCCGGCAATTTTTTCTTCGAGCTGTCGGTGAACGGTCAGCGTTCCGCACAGAAAGCGGACGGAGGAGACTCCGTAACCATACTCCCGGATACCCCGAATGGCAGCCTCCTTGATCCGAGGGTGTGATGCAAGGCCCAGATAGTTGTTCGAGCCGAGCATGATCACATCCTTCCCGGCTACGCGGACGACCGCGCCCTGCTCGGACTCGATGATTGTTTCTGTCTTAAAAGTTTTCGTTCGTTCCAGACGTTCCAATTCGAGACAAATCGATTCGTTCAGGCTCATAGCTTCAGGATTAAATGGGCAGGAGTGGTGAGCGGCCCATTCGCGTCATTCACGCAATTGGCAGCTCTCATTTTGGTTGCGACTCCACTACGAATCTTTCTTCTCCCTGACGATCACGCCGTACATCACGAAATCACGGGGGGTCTTCTGGGCCCCGTTGTCCCCCATTTCGTAGATGCGAAAGGTGGGATTCACCCCCTCCTGGCCGATCTCCAGCGGGTACACGCCCCGCAAATCTTTAGTGCGGAAAGCAGTTTCGTAGCGATGCTTTTTCAGATTCCATGTGAAAACGCGGATGCCGCTGAAGTCCACGTGCGGGTCCAGGCCGGGTTTGCGCTCACCAACGATGTACCAATTAATTTGGCCGGCGAAGGAATCTTGCACCCGGTTGATCGTCTTGACGGCGGCATAGGTGTAGCCCTCGCTGTACTGGGCGATATCGGCGGGAATATCGAAATCCACAAGTCCGCCAAATACCCAACCCACCTGTGTCGGAGAAGACCGCACCTTAATCCATGCGTCGGAAGCCGTCTCGGAGTTGGGACGGGGCGTGGTGGTGCGGTCCAGGACTTCTACCATCGTGCCGCGATCCAGCTTGCGAATGATGGGACTGGATCGTCCGGGCTCGATTCTTAAGTTGGCGTCGTCATGGAGCACAGCGGTGTTCTGCGGCGACTGATCTTGCGAGGCAACGACCAATTCCTGTATCCGCTTTTTGGTTGCATTCGTAACGACGGTGCTTTCTTCCATCCATCCTTCGACCTCGTCACCATATCGAATGCGATACCAGTTGTCCTGGCGTTCCAGGACGTTGACTCGATCCTTACCAGGAGGAGCAGAGCTAACAGAGCAACAACAACTTTCATGCGCATGTTCACTCGGACTTAATTAATGACCTTTAAATTATATTACGAGGTCAACTACAATCCTCATCATGTCTGACGCTCCGGACTTCGAAACCGCATTAAAAAGACTCGAGGAAATTGTGAAGAAGCTCGAAAATGGGGATCTGTCGCTGGATTCAGCCCTGGAGTTGTTCGAGGAAGGCATCAAATTATCGCGTTTTTGCCACACGAAGTTGGAGCAGGCCGAACGGCGGGTCGAGGTCTTGTTGAAGAACAGTTCGGGGCAGCCGCGCGCGGTTCCTTTCGAATCCGAAAATGAGCAATGAACTGAACGCGTTTTTCGACCGCGTGCGTCCGGCCATTGAGGACACTCTTGAACAGCTGCTTCCTTCCGAATCCGCGTCTCCGGTGCAAATCCACAAGGCCATGCGATACAGCACGCTCGGCGCCGGCAAGCGCATTCGGCCGTGCTTATGCGTCGCGGCGTTCACGGCATACCGGAATGATTGGAAGCCGATTCTGCGAGTTGCATCGGCCGTTGAGCTGATTCATTCCTATTCCCTGATCCACGATGATCTTCCGGCGATGGACGACGATGACCTGCGCCGCGGCAAACCGTCCTGCCACAAACAATTTGGCGAAGCCATTGCGATACTGGCAGGGGATGCGCTTCTGACACTCGCTTTCGAAGTGTTGTCGGGCTCTAAGGACTTTACGGCGGACCGCGTCTTGCGCGTCATATCGATGCTGGGCCGAGCGGCGGGGACCTGCGGGGGAATGATCGCCGGACAGGTGATGGATCTCGAGGCTGAAGGCGCGCCGGTTTCGGCGGACCAGTTGCAAAACATTCACCGATCCAAAACGGGCGCCCTGATCGGCGCTTCCGTGTGGACTGGCGCGTATCTTGGCGGGGCGTCGGACTCCGATCTCGAGACGATAGCCGGTTTTTGTGATCGAATCGGCCTGGCGTTTCAAGTCATCGACGACATTCTTGACGCGATCGGTGGGAAAGACCGCGACCAGGAGAAAGCAACGTACCCCGCACTGCACGGCCTGGAAAAGTCTCGTACCATCGCGCATCATTTGATGGAAGATGCCAAACAAGTGATCTCACCCCTCGGCACGCGCGGGCAGTTGCTGGTTGATTTTTGTGACTATCTCGACAACCGGACCCATTGAAGAGCCTTTTTTGGCCGCGGATTGCGCAGAACACATGAAGAAACGCATCGATAGATTGCTTGTGGAGCGCGGCCTCGCCGACAGTCGGGAGAAGGCGCAGGCGCTGATCATGGCGGGCAACGTTCTGGTTGATGATGAGCCTGCAAAGAAGGCCGGGTTGCCGGTTTCCGAGGACGCCGATATCCGGCTCAAAGAGGCGCCGCATCCATACGTCAGCCGGGGTGGCATCAAGCTCGAGGGCGCCGTTGAAGCTTTTGGTCTTCGCGTTCAGGGTAAGGTCTGCCTCGATATTGGATCATCCACGGGAGGCTTTACTCATTATCTGCTCCTGCATGAGGCCGAGCGCGTGTATGCGTTGGATGTGGACGTGAAGCAACTCGACTGGAAAATTCGCAACGCTTCCAGAGTTCGAGCCATCGAACTGAATGCTCGATACCTGGAACCGGCCCATATTGGTGAGCCAATCGATCTCGTGAGCATTGACGCATCATTCATTTCGCTTACACTGCTGCTTCCGAGAATTCCCCAGGTCTTGAAACCCGGTGGGGAGTGCCTGGCGCTGGTGAAGCCGCAATTTGAAGTGGGACGGCAAGACGTCGGAAAGGGAGGCGTTGTTCGCGATCCTAAGCTTCAGCAGGCGGCTATCCAAAAGGTCGCCGAGGCCGGTCGCAATACCGGTCTGGAATTTGCCGGGTCACACGAATCTCCAATTACAGGACGAGAAGGAAATCGCGAGTTTTTTCTCCTGTTCAGGAAATGATGAATCTCGAAAACGTTGTCATCGTCACAAAGCCCAAGCAGCAGAATGTTGCCCGAGTTGCGGGTGAGCTGATCGCGTGGTTCAAGAGCAAAAACATTGAAGCGTCGCTCGACCCGGAATCGGCGTTTAAGGCGGACCTTGCCGTGGTGGTCGGTGGTGACGGTACTCTGCTCGCTGCCGCGCGGCTGCTTGGTGACCGGCAGGTTCCGATTCTTGCGATCAACCACGGCGGTCTTGGTTTCCTAACGGAAGTCACGTTGGAGGAGATGTACCCGGCGCTGGAGCGGGTGCTCGGGGGACACTTCATCGTCGAACCCAGAATGATGATGGATATCGCTGTCGTACGAGCGGGGAAGCAGCTAGCCGATTATCGCGCCCTGAACGACGTAGTCATTAACAAGGGCTCGCTCTCCAGAATCATCGAACTCGACGTGCGTGTTGATGGACAGTATGTATCGAGTTTCCGCGCGGATGGTTTGATCGTAGCCACCCCGACCGGTTCGACGGCCTATAGCCTATCGGCCGGCGGGCCTATCATTTTTCCCACCATGAGCGCGATGGTGGTAACACCAATCTGCTCCCACACGCTCACAAATCGGCCCATTGTGCTTCCGCCCGGCGTCAAGATCGACGTGAAACTGCACTCTTCGCAAGATGAGGTGTACATCACGGTCGACGGCCAGGTGGGACTGACGCTGCAGATCGATGACCGCCTGACCATCGAAAAATCGGATGCGCCCGTCAAATTGGTGGCTCCGGCCGGCAAGAATTATTTTGACGTCCTGCGCGGAAAGCTCAAGTGGGGTTAGACGGCCGTCCCCGGGCTATAATCCAAATCGTTAGGAACGCGGGCTAAAGCCGACGACTACAGGTGAGCCGAAACGATCTGGCCCAACTTGTAGTCGCGGGCTTTAGCCCGCGCCGCCAAATTCGTTTCTAAACTCAAGGAGAGGAAACCAGGTGAAATCCAAAGCTCCACGCCAGACGGTGTGCAACATACCCACAGACAACCCCAAGGAACCGTACTGCGGGGGGAAACTCAAACGAATTACAGACTTGGATCCGGAAGCTAGAAAGGCGGCCGGACCCGGTAAAGATGTTTTTCGGTGCCAAAAATGCAAGACCCTTTACGTTGAAGATAGTCCATATGCTTTAGCGAAAGGCAAGTAATGGAAGCTTGGGTAGGGAGGCACTGAATGCTGGATCGACAAAAGCTGGTTTATGACTGGAATTTGATCGGCGAACCGGGTCCCCTCACGAAGAGGCGGGTTCTGCTCGACGATGAAACGCTGCGTGACGGTCTGCAGTCGCCAACTGTTTCCGATCCTTCCATTGACGACAAGATCCAGGTCATGCACCTCATGGAAGATCTTGGAATCCAAATGCTCGACATCGGGCTGCCCGGTGCTGGCCCTCGTGCCTACAACGATAGTCTGGCGCTTGCAACCGAAATTTCTCAAAGCCGTTTGAAAATTCGTCCGAATTGCGCTGCCCGGACCACGATTCAGGATATCGATCCGATCCTGGACATTGCCGACAAAACGGGCGTCGTCATCGATGCTGCAACCTTTTTGGGCTCGAGCGTGATCCGGCAGTACGTCGAAAACTGGACCATGGACGACTTGATGCGCCGGACAGAAGAGGCCGTCACCCATGCCATCAATCGCGGCATTCCGGTCATGTATGTTACCGAAGACACCACGCGAGCTTTTCCTGAGACGATCAAGAAGCTGTATACCACCGCCATCAATTGCGGCGCTCGGCACATTGTCTTAACGGACACGGTCGGACATGCCACGCCAGCGGGGGCAAGTGCCCTGGTCAAGTTCATCATCGAGAATGTCATCAAACCGTCTGGTGAGGAGATCATGATCAGTTGGCACGGCCACAACGATCGCGGTCTGAGCGTGATCAACTCGCTGGCTGCCGTGCAGGCTGGAGCGGATGTCATCCATGGCTGCGCACTCGGCATCGGGGAGCGCGTGGGTAACACGCCCATGGATCAGGTTCTGGTGAATTTGAAGCTTCTCGGCCTCATTGATCATGATCTCATCAAGCTGAAAGAGTATTGCGACATCGTGTCGCGCGCCTGCAAGGTGACGATTCCACCCGGCTATCCTGTATTTGGCGCCGACGCGTTCAGAACCGCGACTGGAGTCCACGCCGCAGCCGTCATCAAGGCCTTTAAAAAGGGCGAAACCGAGCTGGCCAACACCGTGTACTCCGGCGTCCCCTCGCACCTTTTTGGATTGGAACAGATCATCGACGTCGGCCCGATGAGTGGAAAATCGAATGTCGTCTTCTGGCTGGAGAAGCGCGGGATTCAGGCAACCGAGGAGCGCGTCAGGGCAATTTTAAACAAGGCCAAGCAATCGGATCGACTGCTAAGGACCGAAGAGGTGCTCGAAGCGATCCACGTCACGAGTATCAACGAAAAGCTCGGGGTCATTTAAAAACACAAATTTGCCGCGGATTGCGCGGATGGGCGCACTAGCAGGCGCGGAGTCCAGGTACGCGGGAGTGCGGCCCATCCGCGTCATCTGCGCAATCCGCGGCTAAAAATTTCCTAAGCCAGGATTGACCCTTCCATAATGCCGCGCAAGGTCCGCGCTACCGTGATTTCAATGAGCGAGCGCTCGTAGGCGCCGTCTCTTTCGGCAAGGGTAAGCATCTCATCCGCCGCCACCTGGCCAGCCCGCTTGATGGACTGTTCGTTGGCTGGCTTGCCGGCGATTTCCCTTTCCGCAGCCTTCGCGCGCCGTGGCGTCAGGGTAAGACTGGAGACAACGATTTCCGGATCCACGCAAACGGTTCGCACAAGCTTCATTCGCACAGCCGCTGAAACCGTTCCCTTGCCGCCCGCCGGTGCGACGTGGAAAAACCCAACACGTTGATCGGCGGCAAGTTTCGAGAATTCCAGCGCCGTCGGAATTTCGCCGCGCTTCAGTCCTTTTGTGACGGCTTCCAAAAAATCCTTGATGGAAAGTGTCCGTTTCCCGGTGGGACTTTGGAGCCGAACCCTCGCTTCGAGCAGGACCAGCGGCGTCGTGATATCGAAGTAGGGGGATTCCGGATCCAGGGCTGCAACGAGAGTGATTTTGTTCCGGACAAGCGGGTTCGCAATGATCGAAGCGGCCTGACGGAGGAGGCCGTTTTCACCGGTCGCCTCCCTTGCGAAACGGCCCAGATTCATGCCGGTTCCGATGGTGATTCGGTGTTTCTTTTCATCGATTTCATTCAAGGGATGGACGCCCGTTAGGTCGATAACAACTTTTCCGGCGGTGATACGATCAGAGGACGCATTGACACCCGATATCAGGACCGACCGCTTGCCGTGCCTTGCAATCAGCTTCACGAGTTCCGGAACGGATTTAGGTGTTTGGATCGCAGGCATAAAAAGTAAGGGAGTCTACGAGAGCGATACGAGTAAAGTCAATAAATATGTTAGACTGAGCGCCTTATGGAGATCGACGTCTTTGATGAAATTCAGCGTCTGAGGCAGCAGGGACGCAAGGCGGCCCTGGCCACTATCGTGCAAATTCGGGGATCCGTGCCCAGTTTCCAGTCCGCGAAGATGCTTATCCGTGATGATGGGTCGACGCTTGGGTCGGTGGGAGGCGGCTGTGTTGAAGCCGAGGTCTGGACTGCCGCTCAGGATGTGATCCGGGAAGAGAAGGCCCGCGTTATGAGCTTCGACCTCACCGACGAATCGATGGCCGAAAGCGGCCTAATCTGCGGAGGCAAGCTGGAAATTTTTATCGAACCGGTCCTTCCGACGCCGAAGATCGTGATCTTCGGAGCCGGCCACATCGCGACACAGGTCTCGAAGATTTCGACCATTGCCGGATCCCAAACGACCATCGTCGACAATCGCCCCGCTTATGCCAACCGCGAGCGGTTTCCTGAAGCCGAAGCGATTTATTCGGAAAGCTTTGAGCAGGCCTTCGATGAAATTGTGCCGACCGAGAACACGTATGTGATCATCGTTACGCGTGGCCACCAGGAAGATCAGAATGTTCTCCGCTGGGCAGTTCAGACCAATGCGCGATATATCGGAATGATTGGAAGCAAACGGAAGATTCGGTCCATCACCGAGCAGCTCGCCAGTGAAGGAATCGCACGCGAGCGGCTCGAACGCGTCTACATGCCAATTGGATTGGATATCGGTGCGGTGTTGCCGGAGGAGATCGCGGTCGCCATTGTTGCCGAACTGATCCACAACCGGCGCGCCGGGTTCAAACATCCCCTTAGCAAAAAGCTGTATCAAACCAGCCAGACATGAAGCCATGTCCATTCTAAAAGTCTGCCGGCTCGGACATCCTGTCCTGAGGTTGCAGGCACAACGTCTGTCGAAGGAAGGCCTGGCCAGTCTTGCAATTCAAACACTGATCGATAATATGATGCAGACGATGGTCGAGTACTCCGGCGTCGGACTCGCTGCGCCTCAGGTCCATGAATCTCTCTCGATCGCCGTTATTGAAAGCCATGGTCTTCGAGGTGAAATTCCAATGACTGTTCTCGTGAATCCTGACCTGACCATTCTCGATGAAGAGCTCATGGAAGACTGGGAGGGTTGCCTTAGTGTCCCCGATTTTCGGGGTCGGGTTCCGCGTCACCAGAAATTGAGGGTTGATGCGTGGGATCGCTACGGCAACAAGATCCAGTTCGTCGCTGAAGATTTTTTTGCGCGCGTCGTTCAACACGAATTCGATCACTTGATGGGCAGAGTCTATCTCGATCGCATGCGGGACCTTTCGACGCTGGCGCACCTTGCGGAATTTCAACGCTACTGGCTGCCGGAAAGGAAAGAAGGATCTACTTCGTGAAGATCTATACCAAGACCGGCGACCGGGGCGACACGCGCTTGTTCGACGGCACGAAGGTTCGCAAATACGACGACCGCGTAGAAGCTTATGGCGCGATCGATGAGCTGAATTCGTTCATCGGCGCGTCGTCGACTTTCTTGCAGGACCCGGCGCTCAAGGTGATGCTTGCGGAAATTCAGAAGGATCTCTTTTCCGTTGGCGCGCAGCTCGCCGATCCCGGCTTTAGGGATCAGAGCCGTGCGAAATTTCAACTCGATCCAGGCCGGATCGCCGCGCTTGAAAATGCCATCGACAGTTTTGAGACGGAGTTGCCGCCGCTACGTCAATTTATCCTTGCCGGTGGTGGACACGGCGGGGCATTGCTGCATGTCGCTCGGACCGTTTGCCGACGTGCGGAACGGCGAGTCGTCAGCCTGTCCGAAAAAGTAGAAATCCATCCTAACGTGATCGTGTATCTTAACCGGCTCTCCGATTTTTTGTTTGTGATTGCACGTCTGGTCAATCATCGAGAGGGCAAACAGGAGATTCTATGGTGAGAGTGATTGTTGCTGCACTGTTCGCGGTGTTGATCGCCCTTCCGGCGATGGCTCAGGACGACTATCCGCGCATTGAAATGTCGCTGGGCTATGCGAACCTCGGATTTCCCTGCTGTAGCACTATTGGTGAGAACTCGCGGCATTCCGGGTTTGCGTCAACACAGGGGTTCAACCTGACCCGAATATTCGGCATCGAAAACTACTTCGGATACTATTCGCTCGGCGGCAAAAATAATCCACTCCTCGGCACCAACGTGTCCCTACTTGCAAACATTATCGGCGGCAAGATTGCGGCACGAACTGAACGCGCTGTCCCTTACTTTACCGCCGGAATCGGAGTGGGTTATCTCACCAGCGATTACGCCTCTTTCGGGAGTTCCTTCGCAACCCGATTCGGACCAGGTGTGGACATTAAGCTGAACGATTCGATGGCATGGAAAGTCGATTTCACCCGAATGTCGTTCCACCAGCAGTTCACAGCCGCAGGAAGCTGGTCGTCAGGTTGGAATCTTTCGACGGGCATCGTCTTTGTGCTGTCGAATTGACGGACTGGTGGTCTGGTTCTGAGAGTAGGCCACCAGATACACGGTTCGCTTGTCCTCACGAATGTGGATGTAGACCCAGCCCGTGGGAAGTGCGACGTCGTAAAAATCGCTCCGGCTCGCGTCCGGATATGCCGGAACACCGGCGTCGAGAGCGAGCTTCAACTCGGGGACGTGAGCGGCAAACCGGGCATTGAGCGATGTCACCAGATAGTCGCTTCCGCGCAGCCATATCGTGTCATAACGAACCGCATTCGCTGTCGGCATTTCTTTGTTCCTTTCTTTCGCCTCGCTCTTCTCATTTACGATCTTGCCCCGAAAAAAGTTTCAAATCGCTAAAGTAGAGACTCCATTTCTGACAATTGGTTTACACAGAAGAAAATTTTTCTTCCATAGATAGTCTGCACGTCGCGTTTTGGCGATTTGGTAAGATTTTGATTCTCCGCTACCCGATGTGGCTCAGGGTGCCTGCTAGCAAGGGTTGCAGCCGATGGGCTCAATTGGTTTCTTGCTGGTTCTCGCGAACGGTGACTCACTATTCCCCGAAGGCAATGCGGTCAGTTTCCGGTAAGGGGTTTGATCGGCATAAACCAACTCGAACCGGGCAGCACCGTGCTGGCACGCCGATAAGCGGCAAGGAGGCCGTTTATCAGACAGTTACGGGCCAGAGGCAGACGAGCGCAGAAACGCTTGCACCGTGGGGCCGGGACTATCAGCCTATTGATCTCATGTACTCAGTGTTGCACCGTTTGTGGGATTTTCGAGACTACGGGATTCAAATAGAATGCATACCTTCGGAATCAGGAATTCCGTTTCGAAGGAGAGACTAAAATGAGAAGCAAGCTGATATCAGTGATGTGATGAGGCATTCGGTGCAACTAGGACGTATTGTGGTGTCGTGCTGGAGCAGGAGAGGAAGATCGCTTTTCGTGAGAGCCTTCATTGCATTCCTCGCGTTAATCACACTTGCAGCCTGTGCCAGTCAAGACGAAAAGGCTGCGACACTTCACAGTCAAACGCCGACAGATGAACGGCCCGCCGACCACTGGTTGACAGAAAACCAGGCTTTTGGAGTTCTTGCCAGCTCAAAACCTGGCGACGGCGTTTGGGGAATCATGTATGACAATCCAGCCACGAATCTGGAGGCGTTGGCGATTCGCACTGTCGACGGATGGCTCGTTTGCTCACGGGAGACGGGCGGACGATGGTCCACAGGCACTCCTTTCCTGTCAGTCGATTCAGCCCTTGAGGCGATGAGAACCGGTGGCGGCATAAAGAGATTCAGGACTTGGCAAAACGGCCGGGTGACCGACGGACACTAATCCCTTGAGTGTCAACTTCCGGCTCTTGTCCAGGCTGCGGAACAGAGGACCTTTCTTCTAGGTCCTCTTGGCGGTCAGAATGTTCACAGCGCGGCAAGCCGCAACCAAAATCTGTGCCGCGAATTGCGCGAATGGGTCATTCGCGCAATTCGCGGCAAAAGAATCTTCGCAAAAATCCAAGAAACCCGCGATTAGTAGTACAAAATGGTCAAATTTCGCGAAGCCCAAGCAAACGCGGGCTAAAGCCCGCGACTACAGGCTCGGTAAGGCGTTTCGGCACACTCGTAGTCGCGGGCTTTAGCCTGCGTTCCGGGAGTGGGCACTCTCCTCGGTATGAGCCACGCTCGCTACGTATTGGGTGTTGCTTTATTTTTACGGTTTGTCGGCGAGCTGTTTGATCAGGTCGTGGTTAATGGCGAACATGGCTAACTCGACGCGATTGTTTACTCCCAGTTTGTCGTAAATTCGGGTAAGGTGATGTTTGACGGTGTATTCGCTGATCTGGAACGTTTGGGCGATGTCTTTGTTCACCGGACCATCGGCGACTACTGTTGCCTCTCGCTGTGTTTGAAATAACTATTCTCGATTCAAGACTGCGGGCGGTTAGCTCAACTGGAAGAGCATTCGGTTTACACCCGAAAGGTCATAGGTTCGAACCCTATACCGCCCATTTCAGGCCGCAATAATCCTCCAAATGTCTAAATCAATAAGGCTGCATCGCAAAGAAGGGAAGAAATCTGGGATTTATACAAGGCGTCACTTTTGTCGTCGATCTTCCTTATTCATAATCTAGAGATATCTCGGACCGTCCAAATCGCTTAAACTCTTCTTCATGACGTCCGGCTCTCGTTCGTCGTTCGAAAATGCAAAGGAGCAGTTCCGCCCAGGAGGCATTTGAGAGGGCTCGCGGCTCCAAGCCCGTCCTTGCAGGCGATAGTAAAAGAATGGCCCGCACGAATTCCATCGAGACTATCCAGAAGACGCTGGATCTGGCCGGGCAGGAACTGCGAATCCTGCATCAGATTAGTCAATCGATAAGCGCCACGCTGGACTTGGATCAGGTGCTTCGGCAAATCATCGACCTTGTGATCGATGTTACGCACGGGGACTCCTGCCTGCTCTATCTTCTCGATGAAACGGGCGACAACCTGGTGCTGCACGCATCGAAAAATCCTCATCCGCGGCTGATCGGCAAGATCGCCGTGCGGATGGGAGAGGGAATCACCGGATGGGTGGCCCAGGAAGTCCAGCGCGTAGCGATTTCGCGGCACGCCAGCAAGGACAGCCGGTTCAAACTCTTTCACACTCTTCCCGAGGACAAATATGAAGCGTTCCTATCGGTGCCGATCGTGGCCCCTCCGACAGACCGTGTGATCGGCGTGATCAACGTTCAACATCGGAAGACCCATCGGCATAGCGACCGCGAACAAACGCTCTTGTCAATCATCGGACATCAAGTGGGAGGAGCGATCGAAAATGCGCGGCTCTATCAGGAAACCACTCGCCGGTCCGACCAGATTACGACTCTGGCGCAAGTTGGCCAGGTCATCGCATCGGGCAAGTATCTGGAAGAAATGCTCCAGCTCATTGTCAGCATAATCGCCAAGATGATGCAGGCACGGGTTTGCTCGATTATGCTGGTGGACTCTCCAAAAAACGAACTGGTGCTCAAGGCCGCGAAGTGTTCCAGTGAAGAATATTGGCGGAAGCCGAATCTGAAGATCGGGAACAGCCTCATCAGCCGAGTCGTCAAGGAAAAGGCGCCGCTCATGGTCCGCGACGTGACGAAAGAAGAATCCTACCGTTATCCGGAGCTTGCGACCAAAGAAGGCGTGCGGTCATTGCTATCGGTTCCGATGATACTCAAGGACCATGTCATCGGCGTGATCAATGTCTACTCGGCCGACGAACGCGTATTTTCGAATGAGGATTTGCGCGTGCTTTCAACGGTGGCGGATCAAGCGGCCGTCGCGTTTGAGAACACGAAATTAACCGTCGCCATCCAGGAAAGCCAGGAGGCGCTTCAAACTCGGAAACTGGTAGAGCGAGCCAAGAGCATCCTCCAGAGGCAGGCTAATCTGAACGAAGAGGAAGCCTACAAGCGTCTCCAACAGCAGAGCATGCGCACCCGGCGCTCGATGCGGGAAATTGCGGAAGCGGTGATCCTTTCCAGCGAACTGTCGTAAACGATTCAGCCGGCCGCTGATGGAATATTCATTCTTTTGGGAGGACTTCCCGCTATTCCAGGATATTGCGCATTTCCTCTTCGTAGTATTTCCGGTAGAGGATCTCCCATTCGGCACTACCTTCGGGAATACCGCGCTTCTGACTTTCGATTTTGTGGCGGGCGGCCTGGTCGATCGTTTCTTCCTTCTTCAGCCACTTGGTCAGAATATCGACGACAGCAAGGCGAATCGTGTTCCGGTCTTCAATAAACTCGACTGGCTCGATTGACGCCAGCTTTTCAGCGACCTGATGAGAGAGGAGGTTGACCTTCTCGCGGCTTAAACGCATGCTTAAAGCACCAGCTTTCGTTCTTTAACCAGCTTGTTTTTGATGAGCTTAAACATCTCCTGATAAGAGGCGCCACTCTGACGCATCTGATCGGAGTACTGGTTGAGGAGCGTGCGAACTTCGTCGTTGAGTCGATCTTCGAGGGTGATTTCGGCGTCCATCACCTGGAATAGCTGCTCAGCCAGATTCAGGTCCTCCGGCACTTCGATCATTTCCTGCTGGACTAATTCCTCCGCGACCTTTGTCGAAAGGAGCCGGACGTACTCTCTTCTCAGACCCATTCGGTATAACCTACGACCAACCTCGGTGTGCCAACTCGTTATCCTCCCACACCTGTCTGCGGTTTTTCAATAGCGTGGGTTCAGAACCCAAGGTCATGTCAAGTCGCAAAAGTAGCCACGGATTGCGCGGATGGGCCGCTGGCCAAGGGAAAACCGCGCAAGCAAATGGTAAGCTTTGCGGCCGATCCGCGTAATCCGCGCAATCCGCGGCTAAGAACTTCGACTTTGACATGGCCTGCCGATCATCAAGGCTGTGATCCATTCTGGCTCCACGCGTTTATAATTCCTTCATGCAAACCCACGGATTGCGATACAACTGGACCAGAGAAGAGGTGCGCACGATCTACAAATCGCTCTTGCTCAACCTCCTCTTCACAGCGCAAGCTGCGCACCGGCAATATTTCGTACCTGGCGAGGTCCAACTTTGCCAATTGCTGTCAATCAAGACCGGCGGATGCCCCGAAGATTGCGCGTACTGTCCCCAAAGCGCCCACTACTCGACTGGCGTCGCTCGACAAGACCTGCTTTCGATTGATGAAGTCCTAAGGGCGGCGAGAGAAGCTAACAAGAATGGAGTGAGCCGTTTCTGCATGGGCGCCGCATGGCGGCAGGTGAGCGACGGTCCGGAATTCGAGGTTGTATTGGAAATGGTCCGAGGTGTCGCATCGCTAGGTCTGGAAGTGTGTTGCACGCTGGGCATGCTTACCGAGTCTCAAGCGAAACGTCTGGCAGAAGCGGGACTTTACGCCTATAACCACAATCTCGATACGTCGCCGGAGTTTTATGGTCAGATCATCACGACGCGAAAATATGAGGAACGTTTGCGCACGCTTGAACACGTCCGCAAAGCGGGAATCACCGTGTGCTGCGGCGGCATCATCGGGATGGGCGAATCGGATGAGGACCGTATTGCGCTGCTCCACCAGCTTGCCACGCTCCAGCCCCATCCCGAAAGCGTGCCTATCAACGTACTTGTCCGAGTCCAAGGTACGCCATTGGCGGACGTGGATCCGGTCGACCCTCTGATTCTTATCCGGACGATGGCCGCGGCACGGATTCTGATGCCGTCTTCCCGCCTGCGACTCAGCGCCGGCCGCTGGGCACTCAGCCGTGAAGCAATCGCTCTGTGTTTTATGGCCGGCGCGAACTCGATCTTTGTCGGCGACAAGCTTCTGACGACTCCGAATCCGTCACGGCTGGAAGATGAAGTGCTTCTTGAGGAACTCGACCTCAAACCGATGCATCATGCCTGATGTTGGTCAATCGCAAACACTCCGACGCTTGGAGGCGGACCTAGAGACACTGCGAGCGCAGGGACAGTTGCGTCATCTGTCGAATCCCGCCGGAATTCAGCTTTCCTCGAATGATTATCTGGGACTTTCCCTGGATCCACGATTGAAGAACGCGATTGTTCGAGCATTGGAAAAGGATCAACGAATCGCTTCCACGGGATCGCGGCTTTTGTCCGGTAATTCCGAACGCTGGGAGCAGCTCGAATCGGAATTTGCTCATTTTGCCGGAACCGAAGCTGCGCTTTATTTTCCAAGCGGCTATGCTGCCAATGTGGGACTGCTCAGCTCGATTTTGAAACCCACGGACACGGTCTTCTCCGATAGCGGCAATCATGCCAGCCTAATTGATGGCATCCGCCTCTCGCGCGCGAGAAAAATTGTCTTTCCCCACCTGGATCTTGCCTACCTGGAGGACGCTCTACCTCGCAGTGATGGACACGGGGAAAAAATTGTGGTTGTGGAAAGCGTCTTCAGCATGGATGGAGACCGTACTCCGCTTCGTGAAATGATGGCGATCTGCGAGCGGTATGGCGCCGGCTTGGTCGTGGACGAAGCCCACACGACCGGCGTCGAGGGGCTGCACGGCCGCGGCATGGTCAATTCCGCAGGACGGACAGGCTGTGTCCTGGCGACTGTCCATACATGCGGCAAAGCGCTGGCTTCGATGGGCGCATTCGTGGCGGGATCACACACGCTGCGGGATTTTCTCATCAATTATGCGAGAACGTTTATCTTCACGACTGCTTTACCGCCCTATTGCGCCGCACACGTCCGCGAAGCCTTAAGCCTGGCCGCGAAGGCAGATGCGGAGAGGGACAGGCTTATCGAACTCAGCCGGTACCTCCGTCAACGCTTGCGAGCCAGCGGCTTCGAGACCGGCCGCAGCGACTCCCACATTATTCCGCTGGTGCTTGGAACGAATGATGCCGCGCTCCGCGTTGCTGCTGCGATCAATGCTGCGGGATTTGCAATTCGGGCCATCCGTCCTCCTACGGTGCCTCCCGGGACGGCGCGTCTGCGACTTTCCCTCAACGCCAGGCTTTCCATTGCGGATTTGGACGTCTTTACCGAAGCGCTCGTGGCCGCGCGTGCGAATGAGGCGGTCCGGGAATGACCACAGACCTATTTGTGACGGGAACGGATACGGGTGTAGGGAAAACCTTGCTGTCCGCCTTGTTGGTTGCCGCACTGCGCAGGAAGTATTGGAAACCGATCCAGACCGGAGCATGCGATGGAACCGACCGGCAGGCGGTCATGAACTGGGCCGGTGTTCACGCGGAGCGCACGCATGCGGAAGTTTTCATTTTCGAGCAAGCGGTATCGCCGCACCTTGCGGCTGAACAAGAACACCGGCAAATCCGTCTGGAGACGATTTTACGCCCGGCAGATCCTGAGCCCATCGTGATTGAAGGTGCAGGCGGCGTGTTCGTTCCGATCAATGATCACGAATTCATGCTGGATCTGATGCGACATTTTCGCGCACCCGTTATTGTCGCGGCTCGAACGGTTCTCGGAACGATCAACCACACTTTGCTTACGGTTTTCGCAATCCGCAACGCTGGGCTTGAGGTCCGCGGTGTCGTCATGGTGGGACAGGAGAACGCAGATAATCGCCGGGCAATCGAGCGGTATGGCGGCGTGCGAATCATCGGCAGCCTCCCATGGCTTGATGCGATCAATCCCCCGAATCTGTGCCGAGTTTTTGAAGAGCGGTTCGAAAAATCCGCATTCGCATGAAGATCTGGCATCCCTACACACAAGAGGCCGTTGAACCCGTTCCGATCGCTATTGATCGCGGCGAGGGCGCGTACCTCTATACTGCCGACGGCCGGCGGTTGCTCGATGCCATCTCCTCCTGGTGGGTCAACCTTCACGGGCATGGGCATCCGCTCATTGCAGAAGCCATTGCGCGGCAGGCGTGCAAGCTCGAGCACGTGATCTTTGCCGGGTTCACGCACGAACCGGCTGAAGAGCTTTCGTCGCGGCTGGCCGCGATCCTTCCGCCTTCGCTCAATCGGCTGTTTTACTCCGACAATGGTTCAACTGCCGTTGAAGTCGCGATGAAGATGGCGGTCCAGTTCTGGCATAACAACGGCCGTCCCGAAAAGCGGCACATTGTAGCTCTTGAGCATGCATACCACGGCGACACCGTGGGCGCGATGTCTGCGAGCGCCGATTCTGCATTTACGGCGGCCTTTGATGCGCTACGGATTCCTGTATTGCGCGTTCATTCCGCCTACTGTCACCGGTGTCCTGTCGGTAAGACCCGCTCCAGCTGTGTGATCGACTGTGTCGAAAATCTGGAGCAGCTTCTCGAGCAAAGGCCCGAGGAGATCGCTGCGGTGGTCGTGGAGCCCCTTCTCCAGGCAGCAGGTGGCATGATCGTTCATCCGATCGAATTTTTGCAGCGGATTCGCCGTGCGTGCTTTGAGCATGACGTTTTGCTCATCGCGGACGAGGTATTCACCGGGTTCGGCCGTACGGGCCGGATGTTTGCGTGCGAACTGGCAGAGATTGTTCCCGACCTGATGTGCTTATCGAAAGGGTTGACCGGAGGCTTTCTGCCTCTGGCAGTAACGATCTGTAGTGACGAAGTGTATCAGGCCTTTTACAGTGAGGACCGCTTGCGCGCTTTCTTCCACGGCCACTCCTATTCCGGAAATCCACTGGGCTGCGCCGCCGCGATCGCGAACCTGAAGATTTTCGAAACCGAACCGGTCTTTGAACGAATCGCCGCGATCGAGCGGATCCATAGCGAGCGTCTGGCGGACTTTCGAAATCATCCGGCCATTGACGACGTGCGCATGCTCGGCACCGTGGCTGCCCTGGAACTCCGCGCGGATGACGCCGGCTACCTTTCCAACCTGAGGTCTCGCCTCTACGACTTTTTCATCGATCATGGCGTCCTTCTACGCCCGCTCGGCAATGTCGTCTATACAGTTCCGCCATACATCATCTCTGACGTCGAACTGCACCACATTTATGACGTGATTGGAAAAGCACTCTGAAGCGGCGCCATTCAAAAGCGATTGCGAACGACATTGACGCCACAAAGAAAGAGCCCGGAACCATCCAGGCAGGTTGTCCGCAACGGAGTCGACGAGACTCGAACTCGCGACCTCCGGCGTGACAGGCTGATACTG
>QHXC01000637.1 GCA_003222815.1 Acidobacteriota bacterium
CGGAACCGGTGATCGGTGATAGTTTGTTGGCGAAGAACACCGAGAAATGGCTGTTTGGCCCACGTGCGGGCGTGGCTTGGGATCCATTTGGCAAGGGCAGGACGAGTATTCGGTTGGGGGCCGGCATGGCATACAGCCTCCTCGACAACATCGGCTACTGCTGCCGCACGGTCAATCCGCTGTATTCGACCTACGTGATCACCCCTTCGCCTTTCCCATACCAACAAGATCCTGTGGCGGCGTTTCCAGCCGGATTGCCGGTGACCAAGGGGGGCACCCAAGGCGGTGGGATCCAGCCGGATGCACAGCCTGCAACCACCGTCCACTATCGATTCGAAATCGAACAGCGTTTCGGCGCCGCGACATCGCTCCGTCTCGCTTACAATGGATCGCACGGCTACCACGATATCTTACGTGCGGATGCCAACACGGTGATTCCAACCATTTGCTCGCGAGCGGCTGCGAACTGTCCCGCCGGCTTGGTGGATGGGACGAAATATTTCCCCGCCGGCACGTTGAGACCGAACCCGCAGTTGAACAGCATCAATCAGTACTTCACATCGGCGGTCAACCGTTACAACGCGGCCAGCATCGATCTGAATCGCCGTTTCAGGGGCGGAATAGCGTTTCGAACCAATTACACATTCTCCAAGAGTATGGATAATGCATCTTCCCTCACCGGCCAGCAAGCGATCGGCAACGCTCCGGTGGTCTTGGATCCGCACGATCGCATGCGGGACTATGGACTGTCCGCGTTCGACGTGAGGCACCGCTTCAGTTTCAGCGGCAGCTATGAACTGCCTTTCGGAAATGGCAAGAGGTTTTTGAAGGATGCCGGGGGGATTGTGAACCAGGCCGTGAGCGGATGGCAGCTCAACATCATTAACAGCCTGCGCAGCGGATTTCCGTTTACGCCAGCACTCGGATTCAATTGGTCTCGCGATGGCAACACGTCAGCGCCGGATCGCGTGAGTTTTGCTCCCGGCCGGACACTGAACGGTATTTATCTGCGTAAGCCGGAGCAGTGGATCGACCCCACGGCGTTCGTTCTGCCTCCAGCCGGAACGTATGGAAACGCCGGGCGCAATATCCTGATCGGTCCGGGGTTGGCCATGGTTGATGTTTCGGTCTTCAAGACAACACGTTTGACTGAAGGACGCAATCTCCAATTGCGAGTGGAAATCTTTAATGTTTTGAACCACACGAATTTCGGCATTCCCTCTCCAATCATGTTGACCAATACCGGCGCAACCGCGGCCGCTGCGGGAGTCATTACTAGTACGGCAACCACGTCGCGGCAGATACAGCTTGGGGCGAAACTGAACTTTTAATTCGGAAAGTTTTGAGGACCCCATCATCAGCCACCTGCGAGGAGAAATACCATGAAACGATTACCGGTGATGCTCGCGCTGGTCGCGCTGATGCTGATCAGAAGCACAGGCGGGCGCGCCCAGGAAGGAAAACGCAAGTTCGTACCAGTGACCGACGCGATGCTCCAGAATCCCGATCCGGCAAACTGGATGATGTGGCGGCGCACTTTGGATAGCTGGGGCTACAGTCCCCTCAGCCAGGTCAATCGTAACAACGTATCTCAGCTGCGCCTGGTCTGGACGCGCGGACTCGGACCCGGCAATTCGCAGGAGGCGACGCCGCTCGTATATGACGGCGTGATGTATATCCCGAACCCCGGCGATTACATTCAGGCGCTCGATGCGAAAACGGGCGATCTCATTTGGGAATACCAGCGCCAGCTCGCGAACCCGGCACGGCGCTCTACCAAACGCAACATCGCCATTTATGGCACGAACATCATCCACACGACTTCGGATAATTACCTGATCGCGCTTGATGCACAGAGCGGAAAGCTGACGTGGGAAACGCAGATCCTCGATCCCGCCAAACCAGCCAACGCAAGCTCGGGTCCGATTGTCGCAAATGGCAAAGTCATATCCGGACGGCAGTGCCAGCCCGGCGGCGGCTTCGACGCCTGCGTGATCACGGCGCACGACGCCAAGACCGGGAAGGAGCTTTGGCGCACGCACACGATGCCGCGGCCCGGCGAATCCCGAGCTGAATCTGATCTATGTGGGAACGTCTGTGACTATCCCTGCGCCGAAATTCATCCTCGGCGGCAACGAGAACAAGCACCTGTACCACAACTCCACCCTTGCCCTGAATGCGGACACAGGAAAGATCGTGTGGTACTACCAGCACATTGTCGATCACTGGGACCTCGATCACCCATTCGAACGCCTGCTGGTCGACACGACGGTGACGCCGAATCCCCTCGACGTCCAATGGATCAATCCGAAGCTCAAGCCAGGCGAACGCCGCAAAGTGGTGACGGGAATTCCCGGAAAGACCGGCATTGTCTACACGCTGGATCGAAAAACGGGTGAATTCCTATGGGCACGTCCAACCGTCTTTCAAAACGTCATCACCACAATCGATGGCGCGACGGGCGCCGTCACGAACAACGACGAAGTGGCCTTCAGCCACCTCAATGAAAGTCATCTGATCTGTCCCGGTAGCAGTGGCGGCAAGAACTGGCCCGCCGGCGCCTACAGTCCGCTGACCAACACAATGTACATGCCCATGCAGAACATGTGCATGACCGCGACAACGACAACAGACCAGCGCGATCCATCAAAGGTATATGGTCTGACCATGCAGTACTCTATTACTCCAGGCGCGCAAAACGTCGGCGCGGTGTGGGCGATATCTGCCGAGACAGGACAGACCCTGTGGAAACACGAAGAACGTGCCGGCGCGATGTCGTTGGTTGCTACAGGCGGTGGGCTTATATTCGGCGGCGATGTCAATGGGCGGTTCCGCGCATACGACGACAAAACCGGGAAAACTCTTTGGGAAATGAACCTTGGTTCTCCAGTGAGCGGCTATCCCGTGACCTTTTCAATCGCAGGCAAACAATACGTCGCCGTGACGACAGGGCCTTCGCTTGTTGCCAACGCTTCGTTGGGCGTCACTCCCGAGCTGAAGCCCGGCGCCACACCGAGCGTTTTCGTATTTGCTCTGCCGTAAGAAGGGAAAGGCACACAGCGATTCTGAATCAGACACGTCGAGCACGTGGCAGATTGCGGTGGTTCCGAAACGCTCCTTACCGATCCTGCTCATCCTGGCGATCGAGGGGATCGCGGTTTTAATTTCTGACGTCGCTTGCCTTATAGGTCTTGGTGAATCCGTTGCGGCCGTTCACGATCGTGTAGGTGCCGTCTCCGCGGACCGAAGCATGGATCCAATTTCCCTGGTCGCCAGGGCCCTCTTCCAGATTGGCGATCATGTCACGCGCGGTGTTGTGCGCGGGAGCGCTGTCCGTGAGCGAAAGGTGTTCCTGCCAGACGTCAAGAACTCCCGGCGTCTTCGCCAGTCTCAGGTAATGATTCTTTTCGTATGCAGCGGCCGTGACGCCGGGAACACGAATTGGTTTGACCTGATCGTTCGGCACACCGAGACCCTTTCGGGGTCCGTTATTGACGACGATCACTTGCGGCCGGATCGCGCCGAGAAGTGCCGGGGTGCCGGAGTTGTCGAGCGCGCCATGACGATTGATTGTATAGACTGTCACGGAGCCGATCTTATTGACCGGACAAACGAGTTCGAGCTCACGCTGCCAGTCGAGATCGCCCAGGCTCGCAAGCTTGAAGTTGCCGTATGTGAACGAGAGCCCCACCATGCGTTGGTTTTCAGGAGGGGCGGCTTCCATTTGCTGGTGATTGGCGCAAAGAGGATTGGGGCCGCCGCCGTTAATCGGATTCGCGATTACCGGACCCTCTGAAACGAGAACCCGAACCTGAACCGGGCCAAAAGGAATCGTGTCGCCAGGCTTTACGATGGTGCGCTTGTTTCCTGCGATGGCTT
>QHXC01000473.1 GCA_003222815.1 Acidobacteriota bacterium
TGCCGGCTTGAGATCGTCCTCGTTGACGGGGAGGAAATCCGGTTTACTCACCTTCTTCGACATGGTGTGTCTCCATTGGTTGTTTCGCTCTTCCGAAAAAGACAAATGTTGGGATGTCCCATGTCCGATCTCAAATCACTTGTCATGGCTCATTAGGGTCATTTGACAATCGCCGCGAATTGCGCGAATTACGCGAACTCATTTGCGTAATTGGCGTAATTCGCGGCTAGCTGCATTTGAGATCGAACATGGGACATCCCAACATTTGTCATTTTTCAAAAGCACCAGCGACGATCAGTTTTCTCCCAGCCACTCTCCCGCCGCGCGGATCGCTTCGGCCAGATCGTTGAGAAAAATGGCGGCTTGGGCGCCATCGACGACTCGATGATCACTCGAGAGCGTCAAGGTCATCATGGGACGTACACCGGGTTGACCGTTCAGCGGCACAACCCGATCGGCAATGCGCCCAACTGCAAGGATGGCGGCCTGCGGGGGTGCGATGATCGCGTTGAAAGCATCGACGTTGTACATGCCCAGGTTGGTGATCGTGAAGGTTCCGCCTGTCACATCCGCGGGCTTCAGACGGCCGCTCCTGGCTCGCTCAGACAGGTCTCGGCGCTGCAGCGCGATATCGGCAAGAGACGCGGCGTCCGCGTTCGGAATTACCGCTCCGACGACGCCATCAGTGACCGCCATGGCCACACTCATGTTCACGTTGGGATTCAGCCGGATTCCATTGCCAGCCCAGCTTGCGTTCATTTTGGGATGTTTTTTCAGCACTCGTGCCGTGAGCGCGACGAGAAGATCGGTGTGAGTGACTTTCACTCCGCGGTCACGTTCGATGGCGGGTGCCAATTGCTCGCGACTCTGTAGAAGAGCGCCGGCATCAATGTCGCGCACAAGGAAGAAGTGCGGCACCTCGGTCCAGCTCTGTGTCGTTCGCTCGGCCATAAGCCGGGCGACGCTGCTGAGAGCCGCGGGTGCAGAAACTGCAGGAGCTTTCGCTGCCGCCAGAACGTCTTCACTGCTAATCGTTCCATCGGGACCGCTTCCTCGGATGCGGCTGATGTCCACCCCGCGCTCTTTCGCCAGGCGCCGGGCCTTGGGTGAGATTCTGGGGCCGTCGGCGGGTCCAGCCGTTTCTGCTTGGCCTGAAGTTGGAACGTTGGCCGGAGCTGCCGACGCCGGTTGCTCGGTAGTCTTGCGCGCCGCTGGTGCGGCAGTGGCGGATTCTGCGGGGGGCTGCTCTCCGGCGGCCACAATCCACGCGATCGTCACGCCGACAGGCACCACGTCCCCTTCGTGCGACTTGACGCCGGCGAGCACGCCATCCGCGGACGCCTCGACCTCGACTACCGCTTTATCGGTTTCCACCTCGAGCAGCGGCTCACCCTTGCTGATGACATCGCCTTCTTTTTTCAACCACGAGACGATCTTCCCACTCTCCTGCGCCATCTCCAGCGCCGGCATTACAACACTAGTTGCCATAACGTTTGCTAGCTGTTAACGGGCGCAGACGGCGTGGTTCATTCAGAGAAATTGTTTTGGAGTTTGAACGAACCACCCCGTCACCCCTCCTTTGCCAAGGAAGGGAGTTTAGATCACCCGACGCAATCAAATGCGTATACTCCAGGCGGCGGTCACAGCCCGCCGCTGCAGAGTGCTTTCGCGGCCTCGAATACAGACTTTTCCGTCGGCACGGTCGCATCTTCCAGAGGCGGGGAGAATGGAATCGGAACATGCATCGCTCCGATCCTCTTTACCGGAGCCTCCAGATCGTAAAACGCTCCTTCGGCGATCACCGACGCGATTTCCGCGGTCACTCCATAACGTTCATAGCCCTCGTCGACGACCATCACTCGTGAGGTTTTCTTTGCCGACCCGATGAGGGTTTTCTCGTCCAGCGGCCAAACCGTACGGGGATCGATGACTTCGGCGCTGATATCGAACTCTTCAAGCAACTTCGCGGCGCCAAGCGCCACTTGAACCATGCTGCTCGTCGCTACAATCGTGATGTCGCTCCCCGCGCGCTTGATGTCGGCCACGCCGAACGGAATCGTGTACTCTTCCACGGGTACCGGCCCTTTCAGCCGGTACATCATCTTGTCTTCAAAGAACACGACCGGATTGTCGTCCCGGATCGCGGTCTTCAGAAGCCCTTTGGCGTCGTACGGCGTTGAGGGCAAAACGACCTTCAGTCCAGGAACATGGCAGAACCAGGCGTGCAGCGACTGCGAGTGTTGGGCCGCCGACCGGCGCGTGGCGCCGAGTGTGGCCCGCATGACCATTGGAACTTTCCACTTGCCGCCCGACATGTAGTGAACCTTGGCTGCCTGATTCACCATCTGGTCCATGGTCAAGGTGACGAAATCGCCAAACATGATATCCACGACGGGACGCATGCCTGTCATCGCAGCGCCGACCGCAATACCGGTAAAGCCCGCTTCCGAAATCGGTGTATCCAGCACGCGCTCCTTGCCGAACTCGTCCACGAGGCCGGTCAGGACTTTGAAAACGGTACCCGCTTCCGCGATATCTTCACCGCAAATGAAGACGCGCGAATCGCGCCGCATTTCTTCGGCGAGTGCTTCGCGTACGGCTTCCCCTAAAGTCAGTTCACGAGTTTCAGGCATAGACATCCTGCCCCACTTTATCCGGACTCGGATATGGAGCCGCCATGGCAAACTGGACGGCCTTCTCCACTTCCGACTTCACTTCAGCATGAATCTGATCGAAACGCGCGCGATCGGCGAGGTTCTGCGCAGTCAGCCAATCGCCAAGCACTTTGATCGGATCGCGCTCGGTTTTCCACATCTGTTCTTCCTGTTTCGAGCGGTAATACTCACGATTGATATCGCCCACATGGTGTCCCATGAACCGGTACGTCTGGCACACGAGGAATGCGGGACCGGCGCCTTGCCGAACATGGTCCACGATCTCCCTGGCGGTTCGGTAGACCGCGCGCACATCCTGTCCATCGACGTTTTCGGCATGAAGTCCGAACGCACTACCTCGCGCCAACATGTCACCTGCCAGGGTCTCCGAGTTGTGGGCGTATTCGTTGTAGAGATTGTTTTCGCAAACGTAGATCACGGGAAGCTTCCATAGCGCCGCCATATTCATGACTTCGTAGAGGAGTCCCTGTCCAAGCGCGCCATCGCCGAAGAAGCACACCGAGACTTGATCGGTCTTCAAACGCCTGGCAGAAAACGCTGCGCCCGTCGCGATTCCTGCACTGCCGCCGACGATGGCATTCGCTCCAAGGTTCCCGGTATCGGGATCGGCAATGTGCATCGAGCCGCCTTTACCTTTGCAATATCCCGCTTCCTTGCCGAGCAGCTCGGCGAACATCCTGTCCAGCGCCGCGCCTTTGGCCAGACAGTGCCCGTGGCCGCGATGGGTGCTCGTGATGTAGTCCGTCTGGCGAAGCGCTTCACAAACGCCAACGGCTACTGCTTCTTCACCAATATAAAGGTGGGCCAGGCCGGGCATCAGAGCCCGTGTGTACAAGTCGTTGACCTGCTCCTCGAAAACACGAATCATCAGCATCCGCCGGTACATGCGGAGCCATTGTTCGGCTTCGATTTCAGAATAGGTTTTCGAACGGTCTATGGCAGTCGTCATGTGGTGACTCCAGACATTCGTGCGAGCACGTTAAACAAAATGGCGAAATCCCTTTCCGCCAAACCCATGCCGCGTGCCGCAGTCAGAAACTCGTTGGTCACGGCGGTGGTCGGCAAAGGCACCTCGACCTGCCGGCCAAGCTCGAGCGCCAGAAGCATGTCCTTCTGCATCATATTCACATTGAACCAGGCTTCCTCCGGCATTTTGAGTACGAACGGACCGCGGTACTGAACCATAGGCGACCCGATCACGCTGTGCGTCAGTACATCAACTGCCGTATCGCGGGCGATCCCGCTTTTCTCGGCAAGTAAGACCCCTTCCGAGAAAGCCAGCATCTGCACGGCCAGACTGAGATTGGTCGCAATCTTCATCACCAGAGCGAGACCGTTCTTGCCCACGTGCGTGACTTTGGGTCCAATGTCGAGCAGCACTGGCTTGACGCGTTCGAAGGTTTCGTGCTGGCCGCCGACCATCACTGAAAGTTTTCCCTGTTGAAGCGTGATGACGCTTCCGGAAACAGGCGCGTCGACCATGTCGGCGCCATTCTCTCTCACCCTGGCGGCAAGCGCACGGCTCACCGCAGGATTGACCGTACTCATCTCAATCCAGAATTTCCCGGAGCTGAGACCTGCCAGCATTCCGTTGGGCCCGGCGGCAATCTCACTGAGGGCTTCGGAGTTGGTGATCATCGAGATGATGACCTCGGACGCGGCACAGACAGCGCGGGGAGAATCCGCCCACTTCATGCCGCGATCGATCAGCCACTGTGCTTTCGACCGCGTGCGGTTGTAACCTGTAACGGTGTGTCCTTTATCAAGCAGCCGATTCACCATGTGGCCGCCCATCACACCCAAGCCGACAAATCCGAGATTCGCCATCGTCTTCCAGTTATTCAATCCAAACGGTCTTGATATTCGTGAACTCCCGCGCCCCGTGAACTCCGAGTTCCCGGCCGTGGCCCGACGATTTTACACCGCCGAACGGCATTCGCGGATCGGAAACCACCATTTTATTGATGAAAACCATTCCGGCCTCGATCTCGTTGGTGAACCGTTCGCGCTCATCCGGGTCATTTGTCCACGCGCTCGCGCCGAGTCCAAAGCGAGTATCGTTGGCGAGTTGAATGGCTTCATCCAGGCTCTTCACCCGAAACACGGAAGCCACGGGGCCGAATAACTCCTCACGATATGCCGGTGAATTCTTCGGGATGTTCGTTAGAACTGTCGGCTCGTAGAAATTTCCAGGGCGATCGATCGGTTTCCCGCCCGTCAATACGCGTGCCCCCGCTCCGACGGTTTTTTGAACGTCGGTCTGTAGAGAGGTTATGGCGTCGGCTGTCGACAGCGGGCCGACTTCGGTCGCCGGGTCCATGGGGTCGCCCACCCTCAGGGCTCTCATTTTGCTGACGAAGCCGCTCTCGAATTTATCGGCGATCGGATCGGCGACGATGAAGCGCTTCGCCGCGATACAGGATTGACCATTATTGATGACTCGCGCCTTGACGGCGGTTTCGATGGCTTCATCCAGATTTGCGCTCGGCATGACGATGAAGGGATCGCTCCCGCCGAGCTCGAGAACAACCTTCTTAATATGTCGTGCCGCGGAAACACCGACCTGAACTCCCGCTCCCTCGCTTCCTGTCAGGGTAGCGGCTGCCACGCGCGGATCATTGAGAACAGCATCAACCTGCTGGGCCGTAATCAGCAACGTCTGGAACGCGCCCTGGGGGAAACCGGCCCGCAGCAGGATGTCCTCCACTTTGAGCGCGCATTGCGGCACGTTCGAGGCATGCTTCAGCAGTCCCACGTTTCCGGCCATTAAGCCCGGCGCAATGAAGCGAAACACCTGCCAGAACGGAAAATTCCAAGGCATCACCGCAAGGACGACTCCGAGCGGCTGATACCGGATGTAGCTGCGTTTCGCAGTCGTTTGGACCACTTCGTCCGCCAGAAAGCGCTCCGCGTTCTCTGCGTAATAGCGGCACCCCGACGCGCACTTGACGGCTTCGTCAACTGCAGACCGAAATGTCTTTCCCATTTCGGTCGTCATGAGGCGGCCCAACGTCTCTTTTTCGCCTTCCAGAATGTCCGCCGCTTTGCTCATCATGCGTGCGCGATCGGCGAATGCTAACTTTCGGAATTTGGGAAAAGTCTCTGCGGCAAGTCGCAGTTTTGCTTCGATCTGCCAATCGGCAAGTGGTTCGAAGGTTCGGAGAACTTGTCCCGTAGCTGGGTTGATACTGGCAATGGCCATTTTGGTTTACCCTCCCGTCTTAGGCTAATTGCGAATCACGCCGCCAGCGGGATCTCGCACTTTCTTATTAAAAGCTTCCTCTTCGGAAGGTACACAGAAAAGCTCTTGGATTTCCGCCTTCGGATCCAACTTGAAGATTTTCTTCTCGCTCACCCAGGGTTTCGTAAACGTCATCGGATCGGTGAGCGTCATGGTCAGCTCCAGGTTGTCGCGGTCCAGGCGTTTGTAGCGTTCCTGCAGGCGCATCTGGTCGCTATGCGGAGTACCAAAATGATCAAGCCACGTTCTTTCGTCAAAACCGGTCGAGTCCACGACGAAGGTGTCTCCCTCCCATTTGCCGACGGAATATCCCATCCACCGGGGTTCCGGGTCCTTGGGAAGGTCCCGCCCGTCTGTCCAGATCTCTCGCCACGAATGAGCCCACTCGAAGAACTGCAACACGCGGCGCGGCGTCTGCACGATCTCCATCGGATAAATCGCGACTTCAAGAAGGAGATTGCGTACCAAACCCAGGGGATCACACTTCCCCGTTGGATCATTTCCCAACGCAGGAGGGATCGCTCTGGGACCGTAGGAAGGCTTGTTCGCATTGAACTTGGCCTGCCCCTCGGGCGTCATCGGAGGAACCTCCGCGCTCAAGGCAAGCGTGCGCCACGTCTTTGTCCAAATTCCCGACAAATCCTTTGGGTCATGTGGAGGAGAAGGGGCCGCGGCATTCGCGCCCGCGCCCCGCTGCCCCGCATAAGAAAGCGCAGCGGGCGAGAAGGCCAGTATGGCCGCCAAGCCAACAATTGAACTCGTGAAGCGATTGCTCATTTTGAAACTCCTGACGTAGTTCGCGAGAGCGAGGAGAAACAGGTGGCGCCAGTTTACAAAAGTGCGACTCTAGAGAAAAGACTTATCGCAAATTAGGTACGAACGCGGGCTTTAGCCCGCGTTTGCATCGACTTCCGATTACACCCGTGGAATGCCTGGCTTTTGACACTTTTAATTTGCATATGTTATAAGGCCGCCAATTATCACGTCTGCAATTTCTGCGTATTAAAGAGGATGTGGAGGGAGATCATGAAAAAACTACTTATGACGGCCGGGATGTTTCTGTGCCTGGTCCTGGCCGGCCACACATTTGCCCAGACCAGTAACGCTACATTGGGTGGAACGGTTTCCGACGCCACGGGCGCTTTGATTCCGGGCGTGACGATCACGGCGACCAATACTGCCACCGGAAGCGTCAACACGGCGCTGACCAATGAAGCCGGAGCTTACCAGTTTGCCAGTCTGCAGACGGGAACCTATAAAGTCACGGCGGCGTTGTCGGGTTTTCAGACGCTGACATATAACGAAGTGGCCCTCGGCGTGTCACAGCAGGTGCGGCTGAACTTCAGGCTGCAGGTGGGTTCGATAGCACAGAGTGTTGAAGTGACGGCAGCGGCCGACACTTCGATTGCGACGACGTCATCATCCATCGGCACCGTGCTTCCGGACTACAAGGTGCGCGACCTTCCCTTAGGGGGCCGCAATGTGCTGGATCTGCTCCGGACGACAAGTGGAGTAAGTAACGCCATCAGCGGCACTACCGCAAACGACGGTGCGACGGCTGGAGACACCGGCTACTTTGCCGGCGGCCGGCTGAGCGCGGTCAATACGACGCGAGACGGCTTCGTGGTCTCCGATGGCCGGTACAATCATGGGGCATTTTCAGTCACCTACACGAGTCCTGATCTGGTGGAGGAAGTGCGCGTCATCACGGCACCCGTGGATGCCGAGGTCGGACGCGGTTCCGGGCAGGTGCAGATGGTGACCCGATCCGGAACAAACCAGCTTCGCGGCAGCGTCTTTTGGAATAACCGGAACTCGGCGCTTGATGCCAGCAACTGGTTCAACAATTTCAATAGCATACCAAAAGACTACGAGAACCGGAACCAGTATGGCGCGCGTCTCGGCGGCCCGATCATCAAGAATAAGACGTTTTTCTTTTTCCTGGTCGACGAGCAGCGGGATGTCCTGAAGCAAACTTTTGTCGGAACCGTCCTGACTCCGCAAGCCCGGCTGGGCATCTTTCGTTTCTTTCCGGGTGCCGACAACCAGAACGCCACTCAAAACAATCCTACCGTGGACCGGAATGGCAATCCGGTAAGGCCCGCGAGCGCAACCGGGGATCTTCAATCCTTCAGCGTGTTCGGCCGCGATACCTTCCGGCCGGGATACGATCCGACCGGTTTTATTCAAAACGTAATTCTGGGACGGATGCCCCTGCCGAACGATTACACCATTGGCGACGGCCTGAATACGGCAGGCATCCGGTGGACGCGGCGCATTGGTGGTCTCGACAATGCCGACGGGAGTACGTTCGACCAAACCAACCGGGACCAGTTCAACATGAGGCTGGATCACAATATCAACTCCAATCACAAGCTCAGCGTGGTGTATACCTGGGAACGCGGACTGAACAACACCATACAGGCAGGCATTCCGTTTTGGCCCGGCGGCTACTCCGGCGCGAACGACAAATGGCCGAAGGTGCTCAATACTTCGCTGGTATCGACGCTGTCCTCGAGTGTCGTGAACGAACTCCGCATCGGGTACAAAGTGACGAAGCAAACCAGCTGGGCGCCGTGGTACGTGGGAAAAGACTACCTTAAAAATGAGAAAGCAGAGCCCGGCCCGGATGGAAAGGACGCGTTCGCCATTGTGCCCAAGCTGAACGGAATCCCCTTTCAACCGGTCACGACACTCTTCCCGGAAAACATCGTTAAATGGAATACGAATGCCGGCACCAACCGTTTCAACAACA
>QHXC01000638.1 GCA_003222815.1 Acidobacteriota bacterium
CGACCTGTTGTCCGCGGTGCAGGTTCCCGCTGATGGTTGCTAGTTCTTCACCCAGTCGGCGTACTTGTACGGGCTGAAATGCCACTGTGGATGTAGAAGGGTTCAGTAACCAGATACCAGGCCCCTTTCCTCGATCGAGAACGGATGCGATCGGTACTTGCAAAGTGTCAACCCCTGCGTCGCCGCCGAGATGGACTGTAACGGTTGCTCCTAACGGAGCATTCTCGGCAGCGCCTTCGAGAACGTAGCGTGCTTCAAAGGTCCGTGTCTGCGGGTCAGCTGCAGCGGAAAGCTGTCGCAATCGAACTGGAACTCTGCTCGTGCTGCCGTAGAGAGTTGCGTATGCCGTCGAGCCACGCGCCGGCCGCAACGTCTCTGGGAGATTCACGGCGGCTTCTCGCGGACCGGAATGGGCGAGCTTCACAACGGTTTGCCCTGCCATCACGACTTGTCCTGGCTCGGCCAAGGTCTCGATCACAAAGCCGTCCGCGTCCGCAACGAGTTGTGAGTAGTCGCCCTCGTCTCTCGCAACCTGCTCCTGAGCCTTGGCAGCAGCGAGGTCAGCTTGTGCGGCATCCGATGCGGCCTTGATCTGGTCGTAGATTGAAGCGGAAACTGCGCCTCTTTTAACCAAACCGCGATATCGGACCTCATCGGCGGCCGCTTGATACGCCTTTGCCTTTGCTGCAGTGACGGTTTCTGCTCGCGCCGTGACAGCTTCTGCTCGCGCTGTGATGGCATGAAGATAGTCGGTTCGATCAATCGTCATGAGCGGTTCTCCAGCGCGGACGAACTGCCCCATGTCGACGAATCGGTTCGTGATCTTTCCGGGAACTCGGAAACCAAGGTTGCTCTGAACACGCGCTGAAACAACGCCTGTGAAAGCGCGATCTGCCCCGGACGGGGAATCTAGTTCCACTATCCGAACCAGCTCCGGCTGCGTTCTTGGGTCCAATTCCTGCTTCTGACCGCAACCAATCAAGCCGACTGCGAAGCCGGTAACGATCAGCACCATGGCGGAATATCTCAAATTGATCCGATCCATATGGCCTTCCTCTTATCGATGGGTTTTTGATTACGGGAGCCAACCGCCCCCGAGAGCGCGGTACGAGCCGACTGCTGCACGTGCCGCAGTCTCTTGAGCTACGGCTAATTCGTCCTTGGCCAAAAGCAATTGACGATCCGCGTCGAGCACGTCGGTGAGTGCAATGACACCGGCGGCGTACGACTCTTCTGAGAGGTCGCGCCCACGCTGCAGTTCCGCGATCTCACGAAGGATTTCACTTCGGCGGTTCTCCGACTGGACGAGTAAACTGAAGGCGTCCTCGACATCTTCGGCCGCGTGAAGGACTGCGCTTTGGTACTCAAGCAAGGCTTCGGCATTGGCGCCGCGCGCTCGCTTCACTTCTGCGGCGACAGCCCCGAAATCGAAGAGTCTCCAGCGCAGGCCCGCGACACTCACAGGTTGAAATCCTTGCTGTTCGAAAAGATGGACGGGAGCGAGCGCTTGAGCACCTACGATCCCTGAAAGTGAGAGCTTTGGATAATATTCGGCGAGAGCTTGGCCAATGCGAGCGTTCGAGGCAGCAATCATCCGCTCGGCAGCGATGATGTCAGGTCTTCTGCGTAATAGCTCCGTGGGCGTGCCATAACCAAAGATTTCCGGTACGCCGGGAATGTCTGCGATAGAGCTCAATTCCGCTGCGTACGTTCCGGGCTGGGCGCCCATGAGCACGTCCAGCCGGTTCAGCTGTGCTTCGAGGGAGACTGTGAGCAGTGGAATTGTCGCCTTCGCTTGTGACAGCAAGGCTTGGGCCTGAGCGAGTTCGCGGTCAGAAGCAATGCCGGCATCCTTGCGCTGTTGCACTAGTTCGACCAGATGATTGTCAGTGTCGATCTGGCCTTTGGCGAAGATTAAGCGCGCCTGCGCGCCCCTTATCTGCATATAGGCGTCAGCGGCTTCCGCGGCAACCGTGATGCGAGTTCCCATATGGAGAGCTTCGGCCGCTTGAGCCTCGGCCGTAGCTGCCTGAGCTCCTTTCTTCAAACCGCCGAAGAGATCCGTTTCCCAACTCGCGATGAATCCGAGATCGTAGTAGTTCTGCTGGCGATCATAGCCGGGTGCGTGTGAGGCGAGGCGTCCCGTCATACTCTCGGTCGATTGGGAAAGTGTGGTCGTCGCAGCGTAAAGATCCGTGTCAGCTCAGGATCACGGAAGCCCGTCCACCATTGGTCGAGGGGCGGCGCCGGCAAAGAGGTGGTACGAGCTTCGACGGAGGGAGCGTTGTGAAACGGCTGCAGCGTCACCGTCGGGCGATTATATTTGGGTCCCACGGCACATCCGCTGAGGCTCGCGCCTAGAGCGAGCGCAAGGCTCATTCGAAGGATGAACTTCCGAGCGGCGGGCCAGCCTTTGTAAGACAACATTAAGCAGTTCATTCCTGTGCTCCATTCCTGCGCGATCTGCGGGCGACTTGTTTCAAGATCTCATTCGTAAACACACCACAACCTCGGAGTCTGACCCCGCGCTTCATCAGTTCCAGAAGCAGGTTTTCTCCTTGTTGGCTGATCGTCGTTAAGCTCTTCAGATCGACGACGAGTTCACGGCCGTAAAGTCCCGATCCGGCCCTTTCGCAGGCGGCTTTCAGCTCATCGGACCACGGCAGGGCGAGCTTGCCTTCTACCACCAGCCGGCGATGCTTCCTTCCTTCGACAATGGAGATCTTCAACACGTAGCACCTCAAAAGGGATTCCGTTCAGCCCGCCATCACCTTCCCGAACACGATGCGTTGCATTGAGCGAGGCATGACTCGGTCCGTGAACACGTTCACTTTGTTCAAAAAACCGGGCACGACACTCGCTTTGTCCCGCATCGCAGCCAGCAGGCCAGTTTTGGCTACGACTCGGGGTTTCATCGTCAGTGCGTTGAGAAGGAGCGAGGATTTCTCCCCAGCGATAGCGCCAAAGTCCGTCGCCGTCCTCCCTGGCGAGACGGTGGTCACCGACACACCGCGAGGCGCCAGTTCTTGATGGAGCGCCTCGCCCAAGAGAAGCACATACCCCTTGCTCGCGGCATAGGCCGCATATCCGGGCACCGCCTGATATCCCAGCACGCTCGCCACGAGCAGGATTTGGCCGTGCCCTCGATTCGCCATTTCCTGGCCAAAGATGTGTGTCAGTTCCGTTAGGGTCATAATGTTCAGTCGCATCATTTCAGTTATCTTCTCGACCGACTGGTCGAGGAACTCGCCATACATCCCAAATCCCGCGTTGTTGACCAGAACCTCGATCCCAATGCCGCGCGCATCGAGCTGCGCCTTCAATTCGGCGGCGGCCCCTGGCCGTGAGAGATCCATCCCGATCACTAAAAGCTGCACCGATTGCGCTCTCCGAAGCTCTTCAGCCAACTGCTCCATGGGTCCAGTACGCCGCGCAACCAGAACAAGATTGGCATTGCGCTCCGCGAAGAGTTTTGCGAACTCGACGCCGAGCCCGCTCGACGCCCCGGTGACCAACACCCACTTTCCTTGCAAGTTCTTCATTGTTTCCTCCGATCTTTCAAATTGACCTTCCTGTTGGAAGACGGCTTACAGTTCGCTAAAACGCA
>QHXC01000474.1 GCA_003222815.1 Acidobacteriota bacterium
ATTCACGGATGCCGGCCCGCGCGAGACCGGTTTTCCGATGCTCGTTACGCGCACGCACCGTTCGAGCTTCACGGATGCGGAGGGAAAAATCCGCATCCACACGTCGCGGGATCGTGAAGAAATCACGGAGTTCTCCGAAGAAACACTTGAATCCGATTTGTTCTTGCCGCCACGCGACTTCCGGCGGGTCTTGGGCCTACCTGGCGAGGGGCCCTTGCCGTTGGCTCTTCGCATGCGGCTCAGGTGGGAGAACCTCAAGGACTCATTCCTAGCCAAGTACTAACTTCTCATTTCCTAACCTCGGCGAGGCAGGCGCATGCCCAGAAGCACCACGTATTCCGAGTTTGAAATTTCTCAGTTCGCTGCAGCCGACAAAGGCGTGTCCCGCCAGTCGTGCGCTATTGTCGGTCCTGGTCCCGGTGGCGGCCCCGTTCATGTTCCTGGTGACGGAAATCCCGGTCCCGGTCGCGATCCCAGTGATGGTCATGTTCAAACCGGCCGCGATCTCCGTCCCAGTAACCCACAAAAAACATATCTCCTTCATAATGAGGTGCCACCCAGCGAGCTCTCACGTACGGCGGTCGAGTCCAATAACCTTCATGCCACCTGTAGTGCTTTTTCACCACATACCAATAACCGTCGATCCACACGACCTCGGGGCCGGGTTGTCGCGGTACAACGTAAACCACACGGGGCGGCGGTGGCGGGCCGATTCTGATTCCAATGGAGACTTGGGCGCCGAATACCGATCCGCCGGCTAGCAGCATGGCGGCAAGCAACGCCGTCGTTATGAAACTCCTCATGTTGTTTGACCTCCTTTATTGCGGATAAAGCATTGCTCAAGGACAAGGTTGGCTCCACCGCAAAACTTCCGGCGATGGCAGAAAGCCAACTTGATACCGAAAGGCCTTTTTTGTTAGCCACGTTATTTCAGCAAGCTACGGAAGTTCAGAGATCCTGAGGTCGAGGAATGCAGGATGAACCTATACGAAGCGCAAACTCCCCTCCTTCGCCACGGAGGGGAATTCCGGCTCATTCTGTTTTCCTCGTTTGCTGTAAATTGTCCGGCGAGATCAGGATCTCTGAAGTTACTTGCTGATGGCGGGAAACCGATCGATTCAAAGGAAAGCTGAGAGGTATGCCGACAATACGCCCAGGTGGAGACATCTGATCGACTCGGGGCAACCCTATAGTGCCGGCTGCCCGGCCTTGCCTCGGGGAGCGCGAGACGCGTTCCTTGAATACCGAATGATGGCGTCACTTTCTGTGAAGTAATCCCAGCGGGCTGAACAGTTCGCTGCGTCTCGAGTGGCAGTCGCAGTGTAGCCGCTTTGGTCGAGTGACACTTTGAAGTTGTAGCCGCTCACCGGCCCACTAACAAAGCGGGAATCTAGAAGCTCTTCACGAGTCAGGTCCTCAATGGTTCCGTACTTTAGGTCATGACTTGAGTTGTATGTGACTTCAGCCGCGTTGATGGTTCTCAAGTTGGCTACAGCCGCTCCATCGCCGTTAAAATTTTCTTCCCGGTTCATAGTGGCGACCGCGATAAAGAAGGAAATGACCAGTACAGAGATGCTTGCCAGACCTAACGAGATCGCGCGAGCCTTCCGTACGATCAGGCCTATCAAAGCGCTGAATCCCCCTACAAGAAACGTGAGAACAATCGACGAGAAACCTAGCCGTTCGCCGGCCTCCTCCAACCACGCGGGCCTTGTACACACTGGAATGCTTGCCACAAAAGGTGCGAAAACCACCATATAAGCGGCGGCAACCAGCGACAGAACCATCGCGGTCCTTCCCATCAAAATCGCGAATCGATCTGCGCTTCCGCGAAAAGTGCTGGCTACCGGGCCAGAATCCGATTTCGACATCACGCACTCCAAAACGTTTTCGGGTGTCCAAAAGCAGCGAAGTCACGACAACTGGCAACCAACTCCTGGTCACAATCGAATTCTTATCCCCGAGTAGATGGTCCGGCCGGGCGACAGATAGAACAGGTAATAGCGCCGGTTGAGCAGGTTCTCGCTCGTCACAAACAATTGCCAGCGTGACTTAATGCTATATCCGACTGTGGAATCCATAACGAAAAACGGATCGTAGGCTCCGGGTACCCCCTTGGTTGTGTCCACACCTGTATCGGTGCTGAACACGGCCGCGGAATAACGTCCGGTCACCGTGCCTGTCCATTTAGCGTGGATTCCGATCAGTTGGCCTGAAGCCATATGCTCGGGAATGAAGGTCACCGGTTTTCCGACGGTGGCTGGGCTGGCTGCATTCCGGGTGATCAGGGCATTTGTATAACTGTAGGCCGCTCGAAACTGAAGCCCGGGCAGCAATTGTTGCCGGCCGGCCGCTTCCAGGCCGCGGGTCCGCCCACCACCCGCATTGATATTCACACGTATCCTTCCAGACGGCTCGGCAACAAGGTCGGTCTGTCGATAAATCAGGCCGGTGATGTAGTTCTCGTAATAAGCAACGTCAAAGTCCGTTCGCTCGCCAAACCGTTTGCGGGCGCCCGCCTCCCAGCTACTCACTTTCTCCGGCGTCAGCGCTGGATTCGAACGAAAAATTGTTCCGCTGCCGGTTACCGAAGTCGCGTACAGGTCAAACACGTTAGGATTGCGGAAGGCGCTTCCGGCGCTGAATCGGAGATTCCAATTTCGAGGCAAGTTATACGCTAGCGCGATTTTCGCAGTCACCCTGTTGTTCGAGCGTTCGGGATAGAGGGTCAGCGGCGCGTTGGCATTGAAGCTGTTGCTTTGGCCGTCATAGGCTTTCCAGTAGTCGTAGCGGGCTCCCGCCACCAGGCTCAACCGATCGCTAATCGCAATTTGATCCTGAAGGTAAGCGCTCTGATTAATGCTTCGCCCGAGCGCCAAGAATGTCTGGTTCAGACGGCTCTCTTTGACCAGCCAGTTGCCGAGACTGAATGTCTCATTCGCTGCCATGTCATGCCGCGTTTCAGCGCCGGCGGTCAGGTTGTTTGCTTTAGCACTGAGTCGATACTGCAGGTGCCCATGATAGCTTCGCCTCACACCATCCGTGTTCGTTCCCGGCCCCTGCACTTCCGTCGCTCCAGTTCCCACAGATCGAAATTCGTAGGACGGAATGTTGTAGTAGCTCGCATCCAGCCTCAGGGACCGCACGGACGAAAACTGGTGCTGCACCGTCGCGCTGAAGAAATGGGAGTGTTGTTCGCCCGGCCCCTGCAGGAAGCTGGTTGGTGAAATGGACAGCCGTTGAAGGACGCCTCTGTTATTGAATACGAACGCACCGCCGTCCACCGTGTTGCCGTTGGCATCCCGCAGGTAGCTGCGATATCCGGTGTAGCCATATCCGTAGTCCTGACGGATGTATTGCCAGGAAGCGACGGTCGATCCAGTGAAGGCATAGTCCACCTTCAGTCGATAGGAATGCTTATTCAGCCAATTCAACCCGCCCTGACCGATGATCGTTGCCGGCGTTCCGGTACTGGTAAGACTTGGTATCGGACCTGTCACGAGTGTTCCTGAGGTAGCCGAAGCCGGCGCCGCCGTTGTGACTCGGCTACTGTAGCCGCCTGTCTGGAACCGCTGGTAGGAGAGCGAGAGACCCAGTTTTTGAAAAAAGCGGTCGCTGTATCGCGCGGAATAATTGCTTGTGTTGTAGGTGCCGTATTCACCCACGACTGCGAGTTCCCTGCGCTCGACAGGACGCGTGATGATATGGATCACACCACCAAGCGCGTTGCCTCCATAAAGCGATGAAAATGGTCCGCGCGCGACTTCGACACTCTGCACCTCGTTGACGGGCAGTCCGGTCCAGTTCACTCCGCTTGAGTACGCGTCGTTGACCGGATGTCCGTCCAGCAGGACGAGAGTCCGCGCGCTCCCGTTGAATCCACGAAGCGATGCTTGCGCGTCGGTGGCTGACGGCCCTTGTGTCCTATAAATGTAGAGTCCTTCGATAAGCGCGAGATGCTGGTCGAGCGTCTGCATGGGCCGAACTTCAAGTTCCTTCAGCGTAACGACGCTAGTCGACATCGGCGATTTATCAATCTCTAATTCCGACCGGGTCGCGGTGACGACAACTGTTGTTTTGGGATGGAACGGATCGGCGTTGTGGGTGGACTCACTCTCATCGGACTGCGCCGGCAGAATGCCGCCGAACAAGACAGCGCTTGCGGTAACGATAATGACGATCGGCTTCATCGATTCTCCTTAAGCTGGTCTCATATTTTTACGATCGAGAGACCGATGCAGATTCAAACGTTGCCATTTCGTTGTAGAGCCGGACAGCCACGGTGATGATGTCCATGGCAATCGCTGCTCCCGTGCCTTCGCCCAAACACATATCGAGGTCGAGTATCGGGCGGGCGTCGAACCACTCCAGCATTCGCCGGTGTCCGCGCTCTCGCGAGAGGTGCGAGAAAAAAAGAAAGTCTTTACAAGCCGGTTGCAACTGGCACGCGATCATGGCGCCGGCTCCCGAGATGAATCCGTCGACAACAACGGGTATTCGTCTTGAGGCTGCGCCGAGAATCAGGCCGGCAATGGCGCCGATCTCAAAGCCTCCAATTTTCGAGAGCACATCTATCGGATTGGCGGGATCGGGTTTTCGCCGCTCGATAGCTTGCCGAATCACGTCTGTCTTGTGTTTCAGCCGATCATCGTCGATACCGGTTCCTCGCCCGACGACCTCTTCAACCGGTAATCCTAGAAGCACAGCGAGAATGGCCGAGCTGGACGTCGTATTTCCGATGCCCATCTCTCCGGTTCCAACCAGCTCATACGCTTCGCAGAGATCCATGCCCGTCTGGATCGATCGGATCGCCTGCTCTTCGGTCATTGCCGGGCGTTCCAAAAAATCTTCGGTACCGCGGGCAATCTTCTTTGCCAAAAGGCCGGCCAACGGGGGGAACTCGTGATCGACGCCCACATCGATGACGACGTTCTGAATGTCGTAATGGCGGCACAAGACATTGATGGCAGCCCCGCCACTCAGAAAATTGAAGACCATTTGTGCGGTCACTTCGCGCGGATAGGCGCTCACTCCCGCTCGCGAGACTCCATGATCGGCGGCGAATGTGAAGATGGCGCGCCTGCTCAACCTGAGGTCGATCGAACCGCGCATCACGCCGAAATCGCGCGCCAGCGTTTCCAGCCTTCCCAGGCTATTCGGAGGCTTCGTCAAGTTGTCGAGGTGACGTTGCAACAATGCCCGGATATGCCCATCCGGACGCTGAATCTCAGGCAAGGAAAACCGCATAGGTGGCTACCTCCGCAAATTGAAATGCCGCTCCAAAACAATCACCGGTGACGCCTCCGAGCCGGCGTCGAAACAAAGCCGACGCGGCGGCGACGATCGCGCAGGTACCGCAAAAGGCGAGAATGCCCTGGCCTCTCGATAGCAGCGTTACGCCCGCAACCGATACGATCGTTCCGAGCACGATCGTCGTCGCATGAAGTCCTTTCATGAATTCCGATCCGAGTCCCTGGCGGGCCGATGGATTGAAATGACCAAGAGGCAGGAATGCCCAGCGTCCCAGGATTTGCGCGGCGATGATCGCGCGGTCCGCCCGGTCCGGAGGCATGGACGTCAAAGCCGCATATTTAGCGAGCACGATGAAAACGATCATCAGCGCTCCGAAAGTTCCAATCCGGCTGTCCTTCATGATGCCGAGGCTTTGTTCGGTCGTCCAACCACCGCCCAGACCATCTGCGACGTCCGCAAGGCCATCTTCGTGAAGACCGCCAGTGACCATCACGAGAAACGCCAGTGTGACCACAATGGAAAAAGACTCCGGGAAGATCGTGGTTAAGGACCGCCTCACCGCCACGGCAGCACATCCGATCAGAAATCCGATCACGGGATAGAAGAAATACGAGGCTGCGATCTGCTGGGACGTTCCGGCTTGTGTGCGGACCGGCAGACGCGTCAGAAACTGCAGACCAATGAGGAATGGACGTAGCATCACTTGACTCGTACCGGTATGCCGCAGACCACCAGGTACACACCAGTGGCAGAAGCCGCTGTACGCTGATTCATGAATCCGGACCAGTCGCGGAACCGCCGCGCCAGGGGATTGTCCGGAACGATCGAAGATCCCACCTCATTGGTGACCGCAATAACATGGCATGCCGCCGTTTCAAACGCCGAACAGAGTGCATCGATCTCTCGTTCGACCTGCCGCTCTTCGCGCAACATCCAGTTCGAGAGCCAGATGGTCAGACAATCGACAATGACAACACCGGTCACATCCTTCACATATTTCGCGATGTGATACGGCTCTTCGATCGTTCGCCAGCGCTCGTCCCGCTCCATCCGATGCCGTCGAGCACGCTCGCGCATTTCTTCGTCCAGCAATTCGGCGGTCGCGATGTAAGTACATGGCCGCAATTCTCCGGCAACCGACAAGGCGAAGCGCGTTTTGCCACTGCGGGCGCCGCCGGTTATCAGCGTGATCATCGTCTGTTACCTCCCCTTAGCGAGTCACTGCGAGAACTCCAGATCATTTTTCGTATGTCTCGCACGGCCTGACCAATGCGTGGTCCGGGCGTGATGAAATAATCCGCAGACACCGGGAAGACCGCGTCGCGCTCGACGGCGCGCAGGAAAGAGTATTGCCGCCACAGTTGGTACACGGTCCGCTTCTGAGCCTCCGTCTCCATTCCGCTGTGACCCATGTCAATGATCACATCCGGGTTTCTGTGAATCACTTCCTCGAAGGAAAACCTCGGGTAAGGCACGATGGCGTCTGCCGCGACATTGAGTCCGCCTGCAAGTTCGATCAGCTCGTTCAAATAACTTCCGCGCCCCACAACAACCAGGTCTGTCACGCTGCCCGGCGTGCGCCCGACGATGAACAACACTGCCGGCTTGCGCGTTTTTGCCTCTGGCGTATACGCAGCCTCCCGAAGTTCCCTTTCAATGGATGCAATCAATGCCCTGCCGCGCTCCGGCAATCCGATTTCGTTTGCGATGGTCTGAATCGACCCGTAGATGCTGGAACGGTTCTCGTGCTCGAGCTCGACAACGTTCACTCCGCCTTGCCGGAGTTTTCGTGCAATTTCGGACTGGTTTCTCGTCATGAAGACGAGATCCGGTCTTAGCGCGAGGATTGCTTCGAGGTTTGGATTTTGGAAGCCACCAATCTTCGGCCTGGTTTTTGCCGCCTCCGGATAGATGCAGTACGTCGTCACGCCGGCAACTTGATCGCCCGCACCGAGCGCAAACAGCATTTCGGTGATGCTTGGCGCTGTCGATACGATCCGGTGCGGCGCCAGCGTCAGGACCATCATCAGCCAGAGCATCAAATACCCTCCAAAAACCGCAACAGCCTGACATTCTCGCGCCGAGCCTTGATCGCGAACCGAAAGCAGGGTCCCGCGAGACCTTCAATACCGCGGCAATCACGGATCAAAATCTTTTGTTCGGCAAGAGTGCCGATCAGGCGATCCAGCAGCTCATCGCTCGCGCAGCAGGCCAGAAAGAAATTCGCTGATGTTGGAAACGCACGAATCTGCGTCAAATGCTGAAGCTTTTTCCAAAGCCAGATCCTCTCGCGCTGGATAAGCCGAAGTGTCGATTCCTCGTACGCGCGATCCTCGAGACTGGCAACACCAGCGAGCTCGGCTAGACTGTTCACCTGCCATGGCTCCCGATGCTCGACCAGCAACGGCACGCCGTAGCCGGCCAGATAACCGATGCGCAATCCGGCCAGCGCGTAGAATTTCGTCATCGATCGCAATACCCACAGATTCGGAAATCGATCGATGTAACGAACCAGGGAGGGCTGTGCCGTAAATTCGACGAAGGCTTCGTCGACGAAAACGTGAGTGGATGACGGTATCCGGGCGATCCAGCCGGCCATTTCTTCGGGCGGAGCGTAAGCGCCGCTAGGGTTATTCGGGTTGGTCAGAATCACCACGTCCGTATTCGCTGAGATCGCCGGCAATCGAAAATGATCGTGAGCGTTCAACGAGACGATTTCAATCCCGGCCCCGGCGCTTTCCAAGGCTCTTCGATATTCGACAAATGTTGGGACGATGAGCGTCGCGCTTCGCGGATGGATCGTCCGCAGCCAGAAGTAGATCAGGTCCGTGGCGCCATTTCCCGGCAGAATATGCTTCTCGGCAATGTGAAGCCGATCGGAAATCGCATGCGCGAGCCGGACGGGAAATTCGTCAGGATAGACCGTGATCAGATCCAATGACTCCCCGAGCGCGGCGAGGGCATGAGGCGAGGGCCCGAGCGGATTGATGTTCGCGCTGAAATCCAGCACTTCACGATAGTCCAGGCGCCGCTCGCGTGCGAATGCCAGGGCTCGCCCGCCGTGAGTTATAGAAGTTGAAGCCATATGCCCACCAGCAAATAAGAGGACGCCGAAACTCCATAAAGCAGGCATCGCACTCGCATAAAACTATGCCAATGCAAGGGATGGATCGCGTCGCCGAGAAATGGTTTTTGTACCGGCTCTCCGAAGTAGTAATTGAGCCCGCCGAGTTGAACGCCAAGAGCTCCGGCGAGAGCCGCTTCCGGATAGCCTGCATTTGGAGAAGGCTGCAGCCGGGCATCACGTGCGATTGCCGAAATGGCGTTACGCCATTGGAGCCGCATCACCGCTGCGATCGCCACAATGAGCGCGGCCGCGCTCATTTTTGTAGCCGACCATCGAATCCATGGTGTTGATGGCCTTGTACGCGACCATGCCGGGAATTCCCAGGACAGCGAGGAAGAACAAAGGAGCCACGATGGCGTCACTCATGTTTTCAGCAACGGTTTCAAACACCGCGCGCGTCACATCCTGTTCGGTCATGTTCTTCGTGTCACGTCCAACGATGCGCCCGACGAGGGTTCTTGCCCGATCGAGATCGCCATGCTGCAACGCATGAATGACGCGTTTCGATTCCTGGTCCAGGCCCCGCGTCGCCAGGCAACTGAAAATCCAGTAAACTGCGGCAGCGGCCCCTGCCCACCGCAGAGTGAAAGTCACCACCGCTATGACGACGAGAAGAACCAACACCGGAAGCAAGCATCCGCTTGCCTTCTCATACGGAATCTTGCGCAGCAACCGTTCGAACGACGAGGTGACGACTCCAATTCCGCTGATCGGATGTGGCAGCCAATGCGGATCTCCTGCCAGGACATCCAACAGAGCGCCGGCTGCGAGTTCGAGTGGAGCTGCATCAATCATTGGATCAGCTCGTAAATGCGTTGCACGTCCAGATGCTGCCGGACTATCGCCGCCAGGCGGCTGTATTCGCGATCTTTGGAATAGCCGCAATCGGCTGGACGCCAGTCGAGTTCCCGGTTTTCGGCGACCATCGAAAGAAACTTCGCCGTGAAGCCGGCATTGTCGAACAGACCATGAAAATAGGTCCCGGCCACATGCCCTAAGAGCGCGCCATCCGCCTGAGCGTCATCCTTGATGAGAAACGGATCGACCGGCCGGACGTGCTTGGTTTTGCCCATATGAATTTCATATCCACGGACAGCCACACCGAGAAAGGACCGCCCTGAGGATTGAACCGTAACTTTGGCCGTCTCGAGTTCCGTTTGTATCGGGAGAAAATCGAGGCCCTCAGCCGTCCCGCCTTCCTCGACTGCGAATGGGTCACCTACGCTTCGACCGAGCATCTGATATCCACCGCAGATGCCCAAGACCCACCCACCGCGCTCCATCGTATCGAGCAACAACTGTTTAAATCCGCGAGCGATAAGCCATCGCAGGTCGGCAATCGTGTTTTTCGTTCCCGGAATGATCACCAGGTCGACACGCTGATTCGGCTCCAGGAGATAGTGGACCGCGACACCCGGAATTCGTTCGAGAGCGTTGAAGTCGGTGTAGTTCGAAATATGCGGCAAGCGGATGACGCCGATCTGGAAATTTCCCGGATTCGGTCGATGATCGTCCAGAGAAACGCTGTCTTCTTGATCGACCAGCAACTGTTCGATGTACGGCAGGACGCCCAGGCAGCGCCGCCCGGTGTACCGCTCCAGGAATTCAGGCCCGCCCCTGAACAAGCGCAGATCGCCGCGAAAACGATTAATGATGAAGCCTCGAAGAAGATCGCGCTCGTCTTCTTCCAGTAGTGCAAAGGTTCCGGCAATTGCGGCAAAGACGCCGCCACGATCGATATCGGCAACAAGCAGCGCTTTCGATCCGATTGCCTTTGCAAACGGCAGATTGACGATGTCGCGGTCCTTCAGATTCATTTCCACCGGACTGCCCGCGCCTTCGAGAAGGATCACGTCGAACTTCGAGGCCAGGCGATGAAAACTATCGAGAGATTGCGCGAAAAAGAAACGTTTCTGCTCGTAGTATTCGTTCGCCGTCATGGTTCCGAAGACGCGTCCATGAAGCACAACTTGCATGTGCCGGTCACCGGCTGGTTTGAGCAGAATGGGATTCATGTCTGCCTCGGGCTCGATCCCCGCGGCTTCAGCCTGGCAGACCTGAGCGCGGCCGATTTCGCTGCCATCTCGGCAGACAAACGAATTCAGCGACATATTTTGAGATTTAAAAGGTGCGACGCGGACGCCATCCTTGTGCAGCATTCGACACAACGCGGTGACGAGGGTGCTCTTGCCGGCATGCGACGCCGTACCCACAAACATCAGAGTACGGGTGGTGGGAGTGGCCATGGTCCTTTCCCCTCGGAAAGAGTTTCCGTGTTTGAAGCTGGACCGGTCTCCTGACTTGCGGTCTCCACATCACGCTTGCCTTCCCACCTCGGCTTAGCCGAAGCAGTGACAAGCGTGAGCCAACTTTTGACCGCTCACAGTTGCGGGGCAGTGGCGGATTCTCACCGCCTTCCCGTGCATCCAGCCTGTTACTAAAAATCGATACCCTTCTGGGCCGCTATGCCGCGGCGATAGGGATGTTTAATGTCTCGCATCTCCGTCACGCAATCGGCAATCGAAATGATTTCGTCCGGAGCGTTTCGGCCCGTCAAAACCACATGTACGTGGGATGGCCGCGACTGCAAACAACGAATCACTTCGTCAACGGACAGATATCCGTAGCCCAGCACGTAATTAAGCTCGTCGAGAATAACTAAATCGTACTTGCCCGACAAGATTTTTTCAGAGGCAACGCTCCACGCCCGCCGCATGAGCTCTTTGTCTTCTTCCAGGTTCTTGCTTTCCCACGTGAAGCCCTTGCCCATCGGAGTCAGTTCCAAACCCAATTGGCGCGCCGCCTCCATCTCGCCCGTCTTCCACTTTCCCTTAAAGAACTGAATGACCGAAACGGTCAAACCCTGGCCGATCGCGCGGAAAGCCACGCCCAGCGCCGCCGTCGTTTTGCCTTTGCCATTGCCGGTATTGATGAGGATCAGTCCACGTTGCGACATTGGTTCAGTTTCAAAAACAGAGTTTCCATGATCACCAATTTCATCAGGAAGTTCGATTTATGTCGGCAGGCGCCTCAACAATCCATTTGCTCTGCGGAACCAGGGACGCTCGCGGCGCCGCAAGTAGCCCGGCATTGTCGGTTTCTTCGCCAGAATGCGCTGCGCCCATTCGCGCGCCTCGGCGGTGCGTTGTTGCGAGGCCAGGAAGCTCGCATAGTTGTAGTAGGCCTCGGACTGAGTGGATATTGTGGTGACTTGCTGAAAAAGCGAGTCGGCTTTGTCGATCTGGCCGGTGTTCGCATAAGCGTGGGCCAGCAGCCCGGCCGCGCGGTGGGAATCATATTTCGCATCGCGCGACGTCACAAACTCTAAGTCCGGAACCGCAGCCGCGAAGTCACCCAACCGAATCTCAGCGATACCGCGGCGGTAGAATGCGTCCAGTGAGCCCGCACGCGACGAAATGGCCTTGTCATAACACTCTCGCGCACGCGCAAACCTCCCTTCGTCCGAGTACAGGTCGGCCAATTCTTCGTAGTTCCCCACGGAAGGATTGTCCAGGATCGCCGCCTCAAGTTCGCGAATCCTTTTGCGCCGCGGAAAACCCTGAAAAGATTGGCGAAGCAGACCGAAGTCCGGGATCACCTCGACAACGATATAGACAAGTGCGCCCATTGGACCAAAAAAGAGGATGATCCAGAGCCAATAGGTGTCCGGTCGACGGCGAATGAAGTGCAGAATCGCCAGCCCCTGCAGAATGAAACCCCATGGATAAAACAGAAAAATGAGTGATCCCATGGCCTGGTGGCGCGAACTATACCACGGCTCGCAAATACTGCAATTCCCGCGCGGTCATGCGAGACGGTCATCGTCGCAGATACGCGATGAGTGGTGTGAGCGTGAGCGGACTGAGCAGCGTCGATATGAAGACGGCATTCGTGACAAACGCCGGGGCCACGTCGAACTCCAGGGCCAGGATTGTGGTTACGACGGCCACGGGCATCGACGCCAGTATGACGCCGGCCTGTCGGGCCGCACCCGACAGGCCCAGAAATGACGAGAGCCCGAGCGCCACAATCGGCGCCACGATGAGCGACAACCCGACGGCAACCGCAACGACCGTGGGACGCTCGGCAACTCTGGCGCGTTCAAGTTGCATTCCGAGTACGAGCACCATCATCGGAAGAGCCGCATCGCCTAGAAGCCCGATCGGACGCATCACGGCGATAGGAACGGAAATCCCGCTGGCCAGAACAAGTAATGCCGCAGTATTCGTCAGCATCGAACTGGCCACAAAATAGACTGTCGCGTGCGAAAGCGCTTCGGTCCCAAATGCAAACAGCGCGACCGGTAGCCCGTAGTTCCCACCGTTCGAGAACATCACTACGAGTAGAAACGCGCTCAACTCCGCTCGACTGAGGCGAAGCGCCATGGCGACCACAAGCGCGAGCAGTCCCATCAAGCCGGTAACGAGCACAGCGAGCAGCGCCATGCGCCCAACTTGCGGTCCGCTCATTGTCGATGCCACCAGCAGCTTGAAGACGAGGCACGGCACCAGAGCGTAAAACACGACGTGAGCCAGCGTCTTCACGCCGCCATCGAGCCAACGCGCGAGCAGAAATCCGACGCCCGCGATGAGGAAGATCGGAAGGATGTCGGACGCAAAAATGGAAACCAGTAGAGTCACGGGCAATCTGAAAAAGTATCACTCTACACCACACAAGTCTGTTTTGAGCTATGAGTTCCGAGCAGTGCCGCTTGGATGCCAGTAAAATCTATCGGAGGGATTGCTCATGCGGCACGGGCGGCGCCGCATGAGCACGGGATGCGGTTGTTAGCCGGCCTTCTCAACTTGCAGGTCGTTGATGACCTCGAAAGCCATCACATTGCTGCGTACGTTTGCTTCAGCAACTTGCTTTTCCATCGGAGTGGCAACGACGCCTTTGAGCATGACCCTTCCGTTCTCCACAACAATGTGAATCGGAGGAAGGGCTTGAATGGCGTAAGGTGTGAACAGCGGATCACGATAGATCGCCCTGGATGCGGCAAAGCGGATCTGATCGTCAAAGGTCGATAGTGGCAGCACGCGCAGTTCGTTGTTGACCCGCTTGACGCCGTCTACTTGTTCGACCAGCCGTTCGTAGTCGGCCTTTCGGTAGGGCTGACGCACTGCACCGGTGAGGGTGACGACGCCGTTGCGAACCCTTCCATCAACCCAGTCGAAGATGTCGTATCGCGAATACAGGCGGACTGCATGCGCGACTTCCTCCGCAAGCTGATCATCCGTCTTACGCGCATTTGCGACGGATAAACGGTTCTCCACACGCACACCGTTGTTGGCGCGCCATGCTTGCTTTCCGGCTTCGCGCATGAGTTTCAGGCTTGGAACCGTGCCGGACAACACGATGACGTGATCGTCGACATCAACCTGAATGTTCGCTCCATCTTTAGCCGTGAGGTGGTGTTTCTCGAGGTTCCGTTCGACGATGCTCTTGATAGTAGAGTCCGACACATACTTGGAAACGCGTTCGCTTGCGCTCGCAGTAACCGGCAGAACCATGCAGAGCACTACGAGGCAAAGCACGCTGGTGACCGTTTTAACTCGATTGAACATAGCTATACCTCCGTATTTCATGACTTTTTTGTCGAAGAGAACGTCCGTGACCCGGAGCGGGACTGGCCGCAAGCTCAAGGTCACGCACTCCCTCGAAGCTTGGACGATTGGTTGTCTAGGTCTCGGTCAAGAACTAATCTGTTCTCGCCGAACACTATTTTCAGACGGAGAAGATAAAGAAGAGTGAGCGCTGGAATTCTCGGGTTATTGGGCCGGCGATCCGTTAGCTGTATATTGTCAACAAGTCACGATTCTGTTCACGGAAGTGGGTTTTCTGCAAGCCAGCCGGCCCGGTTTTTGCGATATGTTCGCCAACGTGGAGATTCGCAAGTTAGTGTCGGTTTTCGCGATGAGCGGAATGCTCCTGTTTATAGGTGTGCTGGGTGTGCAGCGCCTGGACGCACAGGCAACGGCAGCGATTTCGGGTACCGTGACTGATTCGTCCGGCGCCGCGATCGGCGGGGCAACCGTTCAAGTGAAGAACACGGGAACCAGTCTCACGCAGACGGCCATCAGTGATGAGCTAGGACGATTCCGCTTCCCGGATTTGAGCATCGGGGAGTATGTGGTGCAGGCCTCGAACGCGGGCTTCCAGACCGTGGTCCATCAGGGGATCACGCTCACCGTGGGTAGCAATCCCGTCGTCGACTTCACGCTGCCAGTGGGCGAGACTGTGCAAACCGTCACGGTGGCAGCCGAGATTTCAGCAGTGGAGACGCAGTCGACCGCCTTCGGTGCGCTAGTGGAGTCGAAGCAGATTACCGATCTGCCGCTCAACGGCCGGAACTTCACACAGCTTCTGACGCTGGCTCCGGGCGTGGCGCAGATCGCGCAGGGCGCTCCTGGCGCGGGCAGCACGTTCTATGGAAATGGACAGAAGTATTCGATCGCCGGATCGCGTCCGTCTGGACAGGCTTACCTGTTGGACGACCAGGATATGGTGAATTTCTGGAACAACGGCCCTGGCGCCGGCGGCCTGGGAACGGCGCTCGGAGTCGAGGCGATCGCGGAGTTTCAGGCGCTGACCAACACGTACAGCGCCCAGTTCGGCGGTAGCGGCGCCGTGGTCAACGCCTCCAGCCGCTCAGGCACGAACACTCTACACGGCTCGGCGTACGAGTTTCTGCGCAACGACAAGCTCGAAGCGCGCAACTTTTTCGATACCGTGATTAAGCCCGGACACACGACTGCGGAGCCTCCGACGTACCATCAAAACCAATTCGGCGGCAGCCTCGGTGGCCCCATCAAGACGGACAAGGCGTTTTTCTTTGCGAACTACGAAGGATTGCGTAAGAAGCAGATCGTGACTAACGTCGTGACAGTCCCGGATGCCTGCGCGCACCAGTTCCTGGCGACGATAGCCAGCGGGGCCTGCGGCGCGCCAGTGACGGAAAACTCGAACCCGGCCGTGCGGCAGGCGGTCCGGAACGCGATGGCGGTGTATCCGCTGCCGAGCTACACGCCCGAACTGTTCGGAGCCACGGGGACAGCTTCGGGCACCGGGCAAGCGCTCGTGGATGATCCGAACATCGGTCGGCAGAACTACTTTCTTGGACGCATCGATCACCTGGTATCGGATAGGAGTTCCATCTTCTTCCGGTACGTTTTAGACCGGGCCGATCGTGATTTCACCAACAATATTCCGTATTGGCCGGAATTCGACCGCACGCGTGATCATTTCGTCAGCATCGAAGAGCGGCACGTCCTCTCGTCGAAGCTCGTGAACCTGGTCCACGCCGGCTATTCCCGGACTTACGAGGACGCCTACGTCTACGGCAGCCCCGTAGTCTCCAACGGAGTTGCATCGCCCGGCACGATTGCCACCCCGCTCACCTCTGGCGGTACGAGTCCGGGCGTTCACCCGCTCCAGTTCTTCAGCAGCGACACCACCAGCCTGTTCTACGCCGCAAGCACAGCCGGACAGGGCGTGCCCCGCGAGGACGGCTCTATTAATCCGGGCAGCGGCATTACGACGATCAACGCCAGCGCCACGCTGCCGTTCTACCTGGTCCCGAACAAGTTTTCATTCGGGGATGACATCATCTGGACCTCGGGCGCCCACAGCATCAAGGCTGGCGGTACGATCACAAGGCTTCGCGAAAATACGTGGGCTCCTTTTCAAGTGGCTCCCCAGTGGGTGTTCAGTAACTTGACCAGCTTCATGCAGGGCAACGCGGTAACCCTTAACGGGCAAGTGTCCGACGCCCAAAATCCCGGGGCGGATTCGACCAAAGACTACCGCTATTGGATATTCTCGTCATACATCGACGATCAATTAAAGCTCACGAGAAAGCTCACGCTGAACATTGGTCTGCGCTACTCGCCGACGAGTATCATCAAATCGAAGCGGCACGAGCAGTTCAATCTCATTGATGCGCCTTTCGGGCAGTGGTTACCCGTCAATCAATCCACAGCCGTCAATCCGTCACTCAGGAACTTTGACCCCAGGGTTGGCCTGGCCTGGGATCCATTCCCGGATCACCAGACTTCGATCCGCGCCGGCTTCGGCGTGTTCCATTCAGTTCCCGTTCCCGTGGACGAACGTGCCACGCGCGACCGGTACCCTCATCCCAACGGACGGAACACTGAGCTGCACGAACTGCGACTACTACGGCGTGCATACGACGCCATACCAGATGCAGTGGAACCTCAATATCCAGCGCGAGGTGATGTCGAACACCGTCGCCACGATCGGCTACGTCGGTTCGCACAGCGTGCACCTGCCTGCCCAGAAGGACTTTAATTACCCCGTTCCGTTTCCTGGTCCTTCCGGCAGGCCGACGTTCGGCGTGTTTACCGTCGCGTCGAACCCCGCAAATAACGCCGTCGTGGCAAACCAGCGTCTGAATCCCGCCTATGCTTACCTCCAGATGATGGACGCGCTGGCGGACTCGCATTACCATGCGCTGCAAACCAGCCTCAATCACCGTTTCAGCTCTGGCTGGCAGGCCCAGGTGTCGTACACGTGGTCGAAGTCGATCGACAACGGTTCAGGCGCCTATGGCCTGGACGGCGGCGGACTGACGACTAACCCGACAGATGTGGATGCGGATCGCGGGCTGTCCAATTTCAGCCGGAAGCACAACTTCCGGGTGAGCGGCATCTATGACCTCCCATTCAAGGCAAATGGCGTTCTTGGACAGGTGGCCGGTGGCTGGCAGTTCACGGGTGCGTATACCTACCTGTCCGGCGCGCCTTTCTCGGTAGGAACAATCGCGAATCGCGTCCACAACAGCCTCGGTGCGCACGCCGCCCGTCCGGACGCGATCGCCGGATGCGATCTTTATACCGGCTACCGGCAATTGCACGGATTGTGGTTCAACCCGAACTGCTTTACGCCCGCGCCGTTTGGTACCTACGGCAACGCCGGAAGAGATAGCATCATTGGTCCTAATCTGTGGAACATGGACAACTCCCTAACCAAGGACTGGAAGGTGGGGAGGATCTCCGAGCAGTTCAGAGTTCAGTTCCGTGCGGAGGCGTTCAACATCCTGAATCATCCGTCGTTCCAGAATCCCAGCGGAAACGTTTTCAATGCGAACCTGGCCGCGGCGAATCCTGCGGTCCCGGCTTCCGGTGTCTCCCCGAATGGAAGCGTCGCCAGAATCACGGCAACGAACAGCCAGCCCCGCCAGATCCAGCTTGCGCTGAAGATTGTGTTCTAACCGAAGCTCAACAGCCCGACACGATAGGGATACAGAATGAGCCGAACGCGGGCTAACTAAAGCCCGCGCGTTTGCGTTCGGGCCCGTGTGCTCTTGCGAGCTACAGCCTTATTGGTTGGACCGCCGGGATTCGCCTCCCGGTGCGCGCGAGGCCGTGTAGGCGGCGATATTCAGCATATCTTCCGCAGTCAATTTCGCAACGACCGGCTTCATGAGATCCGTCCATATTCCCTTACGCGCGCCCTGCTGCATATCGTAAAGCTGACGCACAAGGTAGCTGGGAGAACGGCCCGCGATTCCCGGAACAGGGCCGAGCCCTTCCAGGTTGGCGCCATGGCATACGCCGCACTGAGTCGTCTTGCCGCCGCCGCCGTTGGTGACAAGCGCCTCACCTTTCTTGAGGCTGCCAGGAGGCACATACGCAACAAAGCCCGAATGCGGATTACGCAGAAGCTCGGTGTCCTCCGTTTTTTCGGGCGTCTCGATGATACGTTGACCAATGGGCTCTTTACCGGCCTCGGCGCCCTCCAGTACCAGGAACATGCCTCCCGCGATGCGCGTCTTCGGCACCGTGTCGGCCTCGACGACCCGGATCCACGGCGTCCACTTTATCGATGACAAACCCGAAACTCCGGCGTTCTCAGGACGGCCCTTGCCGTTCGGATAGTGGCAGAGACCGCACGCGTTCACTTGTTGATCTCTCTTGCCATGGGCCACGATCTCGGGCATCTGAGGGTGGTCGCCCGGGTACCAGTCGGCCGGGCCGAACCCATCACGAATCTGCGCGAGCGTGAAAGATAACGTGCTGCCGGGAAGCTTGTGCAGCGTGGGGTCCGGAGCAGGTGCAGCCGCGGGGGCTGCGGGAGCCGCAGGAGGGGCCGCCGCTGGACCCGGTGGGGTCGCGAAGCCGTACGCCCATGGCGGAGGCACGGCGGTGGATGACTGTTGTTGGGCGGCAAGAACTCCAGCCGCGATAATGCATGCTAAAGCAAGGGCTAAGACAACGAACTTTCTCATAACTCTTCTCCGCCTTTCTTGCCCGCGCCGCTGCGTTAAAGCGGGCGGGTCACACGCGAATCACTTACCATCGTCCTGGCATATATATTCGAACATTTCGCCGCCAGGAATCCACTGCGAAGCCGTTTTTTCAGAAATGGTCCAACTGCCGGACCAGGGTTTCGTGTACGCCCCAGGATCATCAATCGTCATTTCATACGTCAGTGTTTTGAGGTTGGGGCGTGAGATACGTTCGATGATGTGTAACTGTTGAGTATTCGGATACGCTCCGGCCGCCCACAGTTTTTCGTTGAAACCGACAGAATCGATCACCAGCGTGTCGCCCTCCCAGCGTCCGACGGAATGGCCCAGGAAAGTCGGCCGCACATCATCGCCGCTGGGATGCGGGCGACCATCCATATAAATGACCCGCCAGGAGTGCGGCCCGGCGATGTTGAGGATGAAGATACTCTTGAGTTCGGGCACGTCCACGATCTCAAAGCCGGGTGCATTGAAAAAAGATGGTCCACCGGCAGCCTTGCAAGCAACCAGCGGGGAGTCCTTTGTGTTTGTCGCCTGGCGGTAATCGTAGACGGCCCTCGCCCATGGCTGGAAGGGCACATCGTTTGCACGCGGAAAACCACCAAGGCCGGGGCGGACTTCCCAATATCCTTTTTTGCCGGGCACGGAGCCTAAGTTCACTCTCCCATCGGGCCAGCGTGGGACGGGCTCTGGAGGCTGGGCGTCGGCTGCCGGCCGCGCCTGGCCCCGCCCCTGCGCCAATGAAGGGAGTGCCGCGAAAGACAATAGAGCCAGTGCGGCCGTTATTCTCACAAGGGACGTAAGCTGCACAATCACCTCATGACCAGCTTCTGGCCGCTAGACAGGATCATCGAGGTTGTTTGCAGAGATCCCGCAGTATGGCTTCCGTCTTTAGCGAGAGCTGCCCCTTCCACGGTGACCTTGTCCCCAATCTTCACGGTATCCCGCTTCCAACCACCCCTGACGAGAGCGTACGGAGGACCCATTTCAATCCTGAAACTCTTGACCGTACCACTTTCGTCTCTGGAGTCGAGGAAGACGTAGGCATGGGGATTAATCCAGTCGAGCTTCGTAACCACTCCAGTGACCGTCGCCAATTTTTTCGAATCGTACTCCGCATCAAACGAATGATGCGCTGTCACTGGCTTCACAGTCACGATCATCAGACTGAATGCAGCCAATAAACCAATCGTGGTAAGTTTCATTGTCATTTCTCCTGAGCTTCTATTTAGCGTCGGGCCCCCACGCCTGCCATACTAGCGGATAAACGTCGATTCCGCATTGTCCTCGCAGAAGTATTCCTGGATCTCCTCGTCCGGGACCCACCTGATCGTCCAGCCGCCGGACCAGGGCCGCGTGTAGGTTCGTGGGTCGTCTACCGTCACTTCGTACTTCAATGTATTCAAGTCCGGTCTCGAGAAGCGTTCGGTGAGGTGAAGGGCTTCGGTATGGGGAAGTCCCCCGTTCGTCATCCAAAACCTCTCATTGAAGCCGACCGACTCGACGACCAGTGTATCCCCCTCCCATCGGCCGACGGAAGTACCGTAGTAACTGAGAACCAGTTCAGCCGCCTGACCGACGGGGCGACCATCCGTATAGATGACTCGCCAATTGCGGTCCCCGCCCCCTAACAGCACCAGGATGCGGCCCAATTCTGGCTGTTCGACGAATTGAAAACCATAGGGGGTGTGAAACTGCCGCGGGCCGCCCGGCGGAAGGCAACGCGCAAAAGGATCGTCTTTCAAAAGGCTTCGCTGGCGCTGCTCGTACACGGCTTTCGCCCAGGGCTTGAACGGCGCGACTCTGTCCGCATCTCCGATGTTGAGCAAGAGGCCATCGTCGTTCATAGGGATTTTTACGGCAGAGTTTTCGACTAACGCCTTAACGCTGGCTGCTCCCCAATATCCCTTCTTGCCCGGCGGTGGCCCCAGTCTCACGTGACCATTGGGCCAGCGCGGAGCCGGCGCCGCGGCCGACGTGGACGCCCGTCTACCAGGTGCTGCAAACAATCGTTTTCCCCCAGGTTTCAAGACAACAGATTTGGCGAAAGCCTGTCTCACGGCGCCCCTTGCAGGAATGCCTTCTACGGCAACCAGGTCACCAATGTGCAGTGTATTCCGCTTCCAGCCGTCCCTCTCGAGATCGAACGGGTTCCCGAATTCCACAGCCCAATTCGTAATCGTGCCACCGGCATCTCGGACGTTTATGAAGAAAAAGGCGTGGGGATTCACCCAATCGATCCTCGTGACGGGCCCCTCAAGTGTCACCTGCCTGTCGGAATCATAGGTTGCCGAAAACGAGTGTTGCGCGGCGACCGGTGTGGCAGCCAGTAGAATTCCCAAGCCCACGGCCAAGACGTCCAACCTGTGTTTCATCGCCTGTCCTTCACATTAGTCTCTGGTGATTTTGAAATCTCCGTTGGTCGCACCCTGACGCCAGGTGCCTGTGATCGTCCGGTGGTAGGAACCGATGTTGTCCACGCGGCCCTCGGCTGCGATGTGAAGCGGTTTGCCGGACTGGTCCTTTGTATCCGCCTCGATACGAACCGTCCAGTTCGTCACATCCACAAAGACGCTTGCTATCGGAATGGAATCCAGTCCTGGGTTGATCGTGCCCGTGATCTTCTCGCCGTCCCAGTTCATGACGAACGTGAGATGATCCCGTTGGGTTGCGGTCGGCCCCCAGTCACCTGTCCACGTACCCGTCAACGGGTGTCCTTCCTGTGCGAGTCCCGACACGACAACGCCCAGACACGCCCCAAAGCAAGCCAGATGGAAGGCTCGTCTCCGCATCAACCCTCCTGCCCCATATGTATTTCTTTAGCCCCAGACCCGCCAGCCAAAAGGCATTAGCCGGTTCCCCACGCAAGTCAAGTCTCGTGCCGCAGATAATAGCGCTACGAGCGTTCGAGCGCAACGATACCGCTACCGCGGAGCATCCGGAGGCGGCGCGGTTCTGCACGGTGTGGGATTCCACTTCGAGCCGCCCGGTTCGAGCTTGAACTGAGTGCTGGTATAAAACGGCTGCGTTAGATACTTCGGATCATCGATGATCGTAACGACGAGCAGCCAGTTGTCGCCGTTGGGGTGTGGTGGCAGCCGGTTGAAATATTCCGTGATCGAGGCATTCTCACTGTAAGGAACGCCATTTTTGCGCAGATAGCCTTCGCGGAAATGCGTTGTCACGACCTTCAACGATCCGCCTTGCATGATCGAGCTTGGGGGCGGTGGCCCTCCTCGCTGACCTCGGCCTCCTCCGCCCGGCGCGATCGGGCCCGAGTTGTTTCCAATCTGTGCCCGGGCGGGCGGGCCGCCTCGTTCCAAAGGTGGCCTTTCCCATTCGGCAATCGAAAGCCCTTGCCACGTCTTTTCCGCGTCGCCCGAAGCCGGTTGCTTCGACTTGTCGAAATGCAGAAGACGAGTCTGTCTACCGGCGTCAAAGTCCACCTTCAACGTGTTGTCATCCTGCCAGGTGATGTGCAGCCGCCCGGGTTGACGCATGATGCCGCCGATGCCGAACGCCTTGCACTGGACGCCGGCCGCGTTATCTTTGGCTAGATCCCACATGTCGGCAATGCGACGCCCCTCGGCGTTGAGCGGAAGGCTCTCATAGTCGCCCTTGCGGGATGTCGCCATGCGGTGACGCCAGTCTTCGCTCACCACCGAAACCCAATAACCGGTGAGATCGATCGGGGCGACCGCTCGCGCCGGCTGCGGGGCCTGTCCGCGTTGTGCGGCCTCGGCGCCCGCCAGCACGCCAACCATCAACGTCAGTGCCGCCGCGGCAAATGTGATACGCATCGCTCAATTCCTCTGACTAAGATCCCGGTACACAGCCTCGATGAACATCCCGGTCGTCCACGAACCTTTATCGTTGCCGTACCGCCCGTCGTAGTCCAGCGACGGCTTGGCCGC